>DASTZT010000317.1:0-12549 GCA_035764225.1 Ktedonobacteraceae bacterium | reverse complement strand
AAGCCCGTTGAACTATAATATTGCTGAGTATACTGTATTGCCATTCTCAGCCCTCTTCTTTCTGCTCCTGCAAGCGCCGCAATGTATCAACCTGTTGTGTCTGCTGCTTATATATGTTTTCCATCAAATCAATAAACTGTCGCATAACATCCCTAGTTACAACACAACGAAAAACTGGACGCGCATCAATAGTATCTATCTGTTCCAACTCCTCAATATCTCTAACTTCTATAGGTAAAGCAGTACCGAAAGTAAGGTAAAATTCCTCTAACCCATTTTGTACATTAACAGCGTTCACAAAAAGGGTAGGAAGGTCGCTTTCCTGAGCAAGCCTTACCTTGAATTGCTTTTGCTTTGTTATCCTCTGCTCTTCTGTCATAAAGACTTACTGCTTCCTTCGATAATATTTTACTTACACCAGTATGCGATTATAATACCACAACTTCAAAAAGGAGCGTAAATGACTGGCCCCGTTGAAAGAGGTAAACGAAAAGGCTTCCAGAGCCAGTCTAGAAGCCTTGAAGGTGGGCGACAAGGGATTCGAACCCCTGACCTACTGCGTAGAGTAGAACAGCCAGCGCGTTACCTTTCGGCACGTTTCCAACTGACCCTCTCCGAACCGGACTTGCACCTTTCAATGCGTCCGGCTCTCCACTTGCTTCCTCCCAGGTTTGGGCTTTTGCACCCTCCGGTACACCCTCCCCCTTCGGGAGTCCACAGGCTGTACCCCTTCCCCGTGTACCAGGCATTACCCTGGTCGTTTGAGTACTATGGGTACTCCGTTACCTTGAGCCTCTCGGCTTGTAGGCAATCCCGCGCTTTCACACGATACTTCCCATGCACTTAGGTTCCCACTCTCCGGTATCCCTCTCACTGAGGTTGTCTACGATGTGGTGCTTTGGTCACGTTTACACGCTCCGTTCCCAACCATCGTATACGCCCAATAGTACCGTGAAGGCGTAGGTCGCTGCATGACCGACCCGGATAAGATTCAAGCAATCAAGCCTTAACCATATGCACTTTAGCTGGCTCCCGCGATTTCAGGTACCTCTTTCGCGTTGCCTTTTCCTGTCATGCTATTGTCCCTTAAGAGTTTCCCCATCAGGTAAGACAGGTGCTTTAACCACGTCGCACCAGTGGTGCTACTGGGTTGTAGCCAAGTATTGTGCGCTTTCGCGGCGCAAGTGTAAAGCAGCCGCTCTAACCAGCTGAGCTAGTCGCCCTGAATTCCGTTAGATAAAAAGGGGCATCCTATGTACTATACTACTTCGGATGCCTTCCTTCAAGTGCCCTCGAGTGGACTCGAACCACCACGCCTTTCGGCACAGGCCCTCAACCTGCTGCGTATACCATTCCGCCACGAGGGCATCGTTCGATCAACGGATTACGCGAACATATTACACCTATCCCTGCGGTTTGTCAACGGGTTTATCGGCTCTGTTCCTGGCTTTTTTGCAGAGTTGTTGGATAGCTCTCGTTGCATAAACCGAGCAACTCCTGCTTGAGCGACACCGAACATCACTTTGTCCGCTTTCTACAGGGACCATCAGCTCTCCCCGTACTGCCATAACGAGCCTTTTCTCGCTCCTGGCGCTGCCGGAGCAACAGGCTCTGGCGCGGCCTGCAACTCACGAGCTGGCAAGGCTTCAGTAGTAGCATGCTCGTTGTCGGCTGCGTTTGTCATGGGCGTTCTGGACGTTGGCCCATTGCGGCCCAAGAGCGTCACACGACGTAAGCGCGTCTCTGTGGTATGCGCTGGTAGCGATAGACCGATACGAGGGGCCTGTCCAGCCACGGGAACGGGAACCACAGGCTGTACCTGAGTCACAGTACCAAGAGAAGACGACTGTTGAGGCAATGGGGTAACGGGCGGGAAGCTAGCCAGCAGAGATGATGGATATGGCTGCATCGGCTCAAATTGACGTGCCATTCCTCCAGAGAGTGGAGCCGTAGATTTCAGCGCAGGCGAGGCCGAGTTTGCGGTTGGCCTGGAAAAGTTGAGTAATGTCGGTATCCCTGGTAGACCGCCGGTTTGCTTGATGCGCCTACCCCACAAGAAAAGCAATAGAGCCATCAGCAGGCCAAGCATGACCAGCATCGTCTGACCTATCCTGGCGAAAAGCGATGGCGATTGAGGGGCTGGAGCAGCTTGTTTTTTCGGACTGGTCTGAGACTGGCTATGCTGGTTCGTAGGGAAACTAACTTCGGGTTGCACTTGCACATGGCTGTGCGGGGTAGGTCTGGGCGTTGGCGTGGGGGTCGGAGGAGGAGCTTCACCCCGGTAACGCAACATCAGATTCACGACTTTATTCGCCCAGCTGGCCGCACTGGAGGTACCAACGTACG
The DNA here is from genome assembly GCA_035764225.1 of Ktedonobacteraceae bacterium. Taxonomy (GTDB): domain Bacteria; phylum Chloroflexota; class Ktedonobacteria; order Ktedonobacterales; family Ktedonobacteraceae; genus DASRHT01. The sequence continues at coordinate 10,203 of DASTZT010000317.1, read as the reverse complement.
GATAGCAGATAGCATACACCGTCGTCAGGCCACGACTGATATAGCGTCCCTTCACAATGTTAAACCAGTCAGAAATACCAGCAGCATAGGACGGATAGACGGTATAACCATCGCCAGCAGCCGGATACGCCGGGCTGGCACGCACACCACCTGGGTTACGATCAGCCCGCCCGACACCAGCAGCTCCATCATTTGTTTCAGTCCACCAGACGGCGAGAGCGAAGGCATCATCGATATTGGTCTTGCGTGCAGCCTGTTCTATCACAGCGCCCGTGCCAGCCATCGGACTGCCTGCACGAGCAAGGATCGTATTGACCGTCGCGGCAGGAAGCGAAGGGGAACCAACCACATTTGACCCATCCGCTCTGGAACTATCATGCTGTCCCACCAACCAGGCCACTGCCAGACTGCCCCCCAACAGCACGATTAGCGTACTCACCAGCAGAAATATGTAAGAACGTCGTTGTACATGGACCATTCGCTGCTTCGCCATAAACAAATCCATCTCTCTTTTTTACAACCTCCACCATCGTTCATTAAATCATACACCCAGGCGTATAATTAAGTGCGTAGCCATATTGAAATCTGGTGAAAGAGTAATTGCATAATCGACCGTTTCATACGTCAAAATATGTGTATGGGACGATCATATTACATGGATATTTTTTCTAAATTGTACCATGCTATGTGATCTTGAAGCAGAAAACACGTTTTTAATAGGTAGTATGTCCCACAATGGTATGTTATACTGAGTTGCACTTGCCATTTCTGGGCTAGGGCAAGAGAAAGATGGGGGTTCGCTATCAGCCAGCACAGCGGTCAATGGAATACACAAACGGGACAGTTGGACCGCCGCACCCTGTTACATCGGCGTTATGTAATTCAGCGCACTATCGGGCAGGGTGGCATGGGGGCGGTGTATCAGGCAAAAGACCTGAAGCGCCAGGGGATGATTTGTGCCATCAAAGAGATGAGCCTGTCAATGGTGCCTCAAGCAGAACGAACCCTGGCCGTCCAGAACTTTAAGATCGAGGCGAAGATTTTATGGGGACTGAACCATCCTAATCTTCCCTCCTTCACTGGCTTCTTTTCCGAAAATCAACGCTATTTCCTGGTCATGGAATACATTGACGGGTTAACGCTTGAAGAGCTGCTTGAACGCAACAACGGCCCTTTTTCGGAGAGGCGCGTGCTTGGTTGGGCGCGGCAGCTCTGCGATGTATTGGAATATCTGCACAGCCAGAACCCGCCGATTATCTTCCGCGATATGAAGCCCGGCAACGTGATGTTGACGCGCAATGGACATATCAAGCTGATCGACTTTGGCATTGCTCGCTTCTTCCGTCCCACCGGCGCACAGGATACCCAACTGCTCGGCACGCCCGGCTTCGCGCCTCCAGAACAGTATGGCAAGGCTCAGACCGATGTGCGCTCAGATATCTATTCGTTGGCAATGACGCTGTTCCAGTTGTTGACCAACACCCTCCCGGATACGGGTTTCGGCTTGAAGGACGTACGCCTCTCCAATCGACAAATTTCGCCCGTTGTGGCCCGCGCCCTGGAGAAGGCCGCCGCGCTTTCGCAAGAGGAGCGATTTAACAGCATCGCCGAGTTCCGCAATGCCCTGTTGGGCTATGGCACCTTTGTATTTGAGAATGGCGATGTGGCCACCACCCCTCAGGAGCTGGCAGACCTCTGCGCTCGCTATCCAGAAGAAGCCTCGGATTATATCGCTTCCGGCGAAATTGAGCTATGGCTGCAAGAAGTCGGCGCAAGAGACCTGGCACGCGCTGCGGAGCGTATCCGTATGACGGTCAGCGATCCAATGGAGGCTGTAGAACGGTTCTTAAAAACAGCGATGGGGCCAAATGCTCGCATTCGCAATGCCCTGACACCAAAAACGCGCGGCTCTGGCTCGACCGGCGCACAGCCGAAAGTCCAGGCCGTCCCATCCAATAGCAGCTTCAACTGGTTCACACGCAAACCACCCTCACCAATACAGGTTAGCCCACGTATTCTTGATTATGGAGAGGTCTATCCAGGCATTTCCGCCCCGTTGACGATCACCATTAGCGGCGATCAAGGACTGCTTGTCAGCGGCACCATTCAGCCCTCCCATCATTGGATACTGGTTGACCAGACGCACTTCGATGGGATGAGCACAATTGTCAATGTCCGCATCAATAGTACACAATTGCGAGATGCCGCCCATTATACAGGCATGATCGCGATCACGCCCGATAATGATGGCAAAGAGATTATCGTCACGGTAGAGGTCGATGTGCTGGGCTATGCCACAAAAAGCAATAAACCAAACCGCAGGGGGAAAACGGTTGGAGCCGATCTAGATGATGATGACGACGATGACGCGCTGACAATGGGCAGCCAGGTGCTTATGCCGCCAGGAGTTAAAACCTCAGCTGCGACGAGCCAGAAGAATTATCACGGCGTCGCGTCTCTGCCTCCCACCTTGAAAACGCGGGATAGCGAGTACAAAGCTAAATATGGTCAACCAGCAGCTAGCGGCGGATCTCAAGGCTGGGACCCTCTGCGAGCGACACCGCTGCAACGTCTATGGCAACAACGTGGGCTGGCCTTTACCGCCGCCCTGATGGCTGCCAGCCTGGTCTATACCCTGCTGACCCAACTCCAATCAACGTCGCTACTGCCCCCAAATCCCTGGTTTGTGCTCATCCTCGCCGGAATAGTGCCAGCCGCGACGCTGGGAGCATTGCTGGTCAATGGTAGCGGCTCGCGCTCTTTTAAAGCGGTACTCAATCGTGCCTGCACTGGCATGGGATGCAGCCTGGCCATCATGGCTCTGATCAAGTTTGCCTGGCAACTGCTGCTCCATGATAGTCTCCCCTCGCTGCAACTCGTCGTCATGCTGCTGGTCGCCTCATTGGGAGCTGCCGTTGGTACCAATGCAGGCGTGAGCGATGCTATTATCCAGAAGGTCGAACAGGCTTTAATCCATATGCGTGGCGTTGTTATCTCCGCCGCCGTGATTATTGGCGGCCTACTTGGCTACTTTCTCACGGCAGGGTTGGCTTTGACCTGCTTTACTCCCTTTGGTATAGTCATAGGGATTGGAGTAATGGTAGCTCTCGTCTTACGCATAGATCGTTCGCTGAAACAAAACCGGCCCTAAGTACATTTCCACTTGACATTTTCGGGTTTGATGCTATCCTTTTCCTCAAGCGAGGCGGCGGGAGCCAGCGGCTATCTCGACCCGCTTGAGGGTACTGAAACTAGTTAGAAGGTGAAGCTGTGGAAGATCCGTTGCCCCACCCGGATGTAGTTGTCGTGCTTGGCCCCACCGCATCAGGTAAAAGCTCTCTGGGCATCACGCTGGCCCAGCGTTTTCATGGTGAAATTGTCTCAGCCGATTCACGGCAGGTCTATTGCCGCCTCGACATCGGCACAGCCAAAGTCACCCCTGAAGAAAGGGCGCTCGTTCCGCATCATCTGCTGGACGTGGTTGCTCCGCAGGAGATCTATACCGTTTCGCAGTACCAGCAAGACGCCATCGCCGCCATTAACGATTGTATCGAGCGTGGTTTTCAGCCCTTCCTTGTTGGCGGCTCGCCCCATTATATCCAGGCCGTCGTCGATCACCTCGACATTCCCGCAGTACCACCACAACCAGAGCTACGAGCGCAGTTAGAGCAACGCCCCCTTGCCGACCTGGTGGCGCAACTCGCAACACTCGACCCACAAAGCGCGGCCACGATTGACCGCAACAATCCGCGCCGGGTGATTCGCGCCCTTGAAGTCTGCCTCGTTACCGGAAAACCCTTCTCGCAACAACGCGGCATAGCTGCCCCGCTTTACCGTTGCCTCCTGCTGGGCATACAGTGGCCTCGCGACGTGCTTTACACTCGCATCGATCAACGTGTAGATGAACGTATGAGCCAGGGAATGGTAGATGAAGTACGCCAGCTGACTGAGTTGGGAATCAGCCACGAACGTTTAGACGCGTTAGGGTTAGAGTATCGGTACATCAGCCGCTGGTTGCGCGGCGAGTACGCCAATGAAGCCGAAATGGTGCAACGTCTCAAATATGCCATTCACGATTTTACGCGTCGGCAGCTCACCTGGTTCCGCAAAGATGAGCGCATCGTCTGGCTAGAGGGGGATGCTGCGATGGAACAGGAAGCGGAAAAAGTGGTGAGTGCATTTTTAGACCAAAAAATACAGACGATGTAAACATCATTGCCCACACGACACAATAAAGGCGGGTGTCTTTTAGGGCACCCGCCTGATTAATTGTCCAATGGAGTTACTTGCTCTTCCCTTAACTGAAAGCGGACACCAGAGGCGGCTTCTCCCCCGGCTCATCTTTATCATAGGCGGCGACAAGGGGCAGATTTTGCACCACTGGCAAATTACTTTCCACCACCAGCCCATTATCCATATACACATGGTAGGGGAACATCGCGGGATCAAAGGCGCTGCTGTGCGAAATGAGGATGATCTGCTCAAAATGCTGGCTCATCAGCTCGCCCGCAATCACATCTACCAGCGCCTGCGCTCTCCCACGATCAAAGGAACTGAGAGGCTCATCAAGCAGCACGAAACCAGGGGCGGCGCTCAGCTCTCGTGGGAGCGCGGCAATCGCGAAGGCCAGGCGCAATGCCAGCGAAAGTTGATCAGCCGCACCGCCAGAGAGGGCCGAACGAGATACGTATTCACCTGCCGTAGTATCCCAGACGCTTACCTGGAACGTGCCATCACCAGATGCTCCCTCCTCTGGCTCCGTGACAAGATGGACATCATGATAGCGACCACTGGTAAGTAATCGCAGGAGCTGCTGCATATAGTATTCAATACGCGGCCCCATTTTAAGCATGAGACGCTGGTCAACGGCCTTCAGTAGCTCGTTCCCATGTTTTTTCGCCAGGTAAGAACGTTCCTGCCGTTCCATGTGCAGCCGCTCCTGCTCCAGATCAAGGGGGACATTCCCTGTCTGCAATTGGGTGCTCAAGGCCATGTCCTGCTCTTCCAGGGTGGTCAGTTCCAGATCAACGCTATTGCGTTCCCCTTCCAGCCGCTCACGATCTTTGACCGTAAATTCCGCCAGCAGGGGCCAGACGGCGCAGAGAGCATCGAGTTCGTAGCTTTTGGCGGCGGGACGATTGCGCCGGGTCAGCATCAAAGAGATGCGCTCACGCACGTTTTCGCTTTCCTGACGGCATAACTCCATCTTCGCCCTCGCTGCCCCCTCCCTGTTTTGCAGGATTTCAAGCTCTTGCAAACTGCCAGCCTCGTTCAAATCCTCAATTTCGCGTTGGCAGCGCTTGCGTAGAGCTACCAGAGCACCCGCAAAGGGATTAAGCGGGACAATCCAGCTTCCCAGCGTATTGCTAAACTTCGCAAGCTGCTTGTAATAATCGGCGAGTGCTTCCTGGCGATCTTTCAGACCCTGAGTAGTGGTGGTCTGCTGTTCCTGGAGCATCACCTTATTCCCCAGCGTGATCTGTAGCTCTTCCAGTTGCTTACGCGCCACCATCTCCGCATGGCTGACAGCCGCCTGACCAAACGCCACCTCTAGCGATTTTACGCGCTGGCGTAGCGAATCCTGCAAAGATTGCAGCGCCTGCCGTAATGCCCCCTGCTGTTCACGCGCTCGCTCAATCTGAAGGGCCGGATTGCTCGTCTGATAACGCGCATTGCGCTCCTCGATTACTCTCTGACGCGCCAGGAAAACATCAAGCGATTCCTGGTGTACTTTCATCTGCGCATTCAAATCAGCCGCGAGGTCCAGCTTCCCATCCATCGCTTCAAGCTCGCGCTCGGTTGCCTTAATGGTGCTTTCAACCAGAGCCTCCAGTTCTGGAACCCCCATTGCCTCCTCATCCCTGGCGAAGGGCACCAACGTTATGGGGCCGCTTTGTAAACGGGCATTGATGCTGGGCAGTGGCAGACCTTCCTGACCGGCAAGCAACGTGATCTCCTGATGAATGCGTCCGATAGCTGCCAGATCATTGCGCAGATTCTCATCGATATTGGTCCAGCCGTTTTGCTTCCGTATTTCCTCCAGCTGGGCCTGCTCCTTTTGTAAAGCAGCCATTGTCTCCTTCAGAGCATTAGCCCTGTTGTAGGTGGCCTTGACCTCGTCGCGCTTCACCTTTGCCTGTTGCTCAATTTCTGCAAGGCGCTGGCTCTGATCTGGCTTTTGCTGCAACATCTGCCTTGCTTCCGTAATTGAATTAGGAACGGAGCCGTTAAGCGAACGAATCTCCTGCTCTAGCTGGGCCAGGGCCTCGTGACTTGCCCCTTTGCGTATGACAGCATCGCGCGAGGCCACCATCGATCCGACACGATTAATAGCATCCTGCTCCTGCTGAGCGGCTTCTTTTTCCTCTTTGCGCGTGCCTGTATACTTATGATAGCTGGATACCATGCCAACAAAGAGCAGAACAAAGGCTACACCGGCAAAGGCCGCGAACAGGCTTGCATGTTGTAACACTTCTACGATGGCAACGCTCAGCCCCAATAGCGCCAGTATCAGGCATATAACGAGCAGCCCCATATATTTTGTCGCGCTCGAACGGGCATTCATGGCATTCTGGGTCAGCGTGGCCTGCTGCTGGCGCGTCTGCATCAGATGTTGCTCAATCTGGGATAATTCCTGCGCTAATTCTTCCAGGCGGCACCATTCCTCAATCTGCCGATCCACACCCAGTTGCCGCCGCGTTTTCTCAAGAGCAGTTACCTGTTGTTGAGCCTGGTGTGCCTCCGCCTCGACCTGGTCCAGCTCATAGCTGGTATCGCGTAGACTCTTCTGCACTTTATTCAGCCGCGAGCTATGCTCATCTGCCCGATCTTTACCTGCCTGGCTACGAGCATATTGCTCCTCTACCTGTCTGAGCGCCGTCATACGCTCAGTAAGCACACGCATACGTTGGAGTCGAGCCTCCAGGTGAGGGCGTCCGGCTCGGCGACGCTCTTCTAGCTCTTGCAGTGACTGTTGGGCCTGTTGTAACCGCGTACGCGCATGGGCCACCTCTTCATCCAGGCTCTTCAGATCGTCGCGGGCCTCGTCCTGCTGCTTGAGTTCCTGTTCGAGTTCTTTAATCGTTTCTACCGAAGTGAGCAGGTCATTCGACATACGTTGGAGCGTACCGAAAGAACGCGTCAACTCCCCTAGCTCGCCCACACGTCGCTCTAAGCCTGGCAAATCTTCTTTTTCACGACGCTCCAGGGCTGCAATCTGCTTTTCTAGCTCTGGGAGCGTTCGCTGCGCCTCCGCGATCTCTTCATAAGCGGCAATAATTTCGGCCAGAGTCTGATCGGCGTTTTTCAGCTGTTGCGCGCGCACACGATGGCTGTTCAGTTCGAGCCGCTGTTCTTCAATTTGTAACAGAACCTGCTCCTGCTCCGCAACCTCGGCCTCCTGGCGACCAATCTCTTCCAGATCCTCGTGAACTTTAATAGCATCAAGGGCCGCTTCAAGTTCATCCAGTTTTTTGCTGAGTACAGGGATGCGAGCTTGAATCTCAGCCAGGCGCAGCCGCTCGGAGCACTCTTTGAGCAAGAGTTCATCATCAGGGGTAACGTTAAAGCGTTCTGCCAGCTGAGCAAATTTTTCCAGGCCGAGCAAGCGGCGAACCGTTCTTTCCCGTTCGGCAGCCGAGAGCGTTTCGAGATGATCCAGCCTCTTCTGCTCAATTAAGCAAGAATCACGCAACGCCCTGCCATCCATATTGCCCAATGCGGCGATAATCTGCTTATTAGCAGTATCAAGATCGGTAATTGCTTCCGCTTCTGACATGCCCAGGTGGCGAACATGCAGCACGACCTGCTGACCTTTGCCACGCTCAAGGGTACGTTTGATGGTAAACTCGGTTGCGCTTACCGAAAACGTCAGCGTCACCACTGCGCTTGTCGCGCCATAGAGGATCAGGTCATCAAGCGAACGCTTGCCACGATCAGAGGCGAGAGACTCGCCATACAATGCAAAGTAGATACATTCAAGCAGAGCCGATTTTCCAGACTCGTTCGGCCCCTGAATTAATATGCTGCCACGTTGCGGAAAATGCAGGTTCAGTTCTCGCAAGAGTCTGAAACGCTCGACTGTCAAATGTTTCAAAATTATCATGCACACGCTCCGTTCGCCAATGCCAGGCAGAGACTCCCAATTACCAACTACTTTTGGCCTCATCCATCGCTAACAACAGCTCTTCTTTGGTAAAATTCAGCGCCTTTTTCTCTTGTTCGTCAGTCGCGGCAGCAATCCATTCATCAGCCACAGCCACAAGCTCATCTCGTGGTGAGAAACGTTCTCCGGCTTCTGCCGAAGCTGCTTCCTGCTCAGGCAGTAAGGATAGCACGCTATCATCGATAGCGAGGGCAAAGCATTGCTCTTCACCATAGCGTCGTATCTTATTCAAGTCCAGTTGATGATATTGTCTACGCGTCAGCTCGCCCTCAAGCCTCAACTGGATCATCGCATCCTCGTCACAAAGAGGGCGCAGGCGTTCAAGAATAATCTCAGTAGGAGTATGCTCTGGCGCAGCATCATCAGACGGCCAGAGATCTTTTGTATTAATCACAATACGCTGTAACTTCAAGGCATCAACACTGACATGATTGCACCAACGTATCCCATCGGGGGCAAGCCCCAGGAAAACGAAGCCAGGAGACTGACCAGGAGCACTATAATCCACATGTTGCGTCGCTCCGGCCACAATCAGGTCCGTCTGACCAATATGCAACTGGCTATGGCCATGATGACAGCCTGCCAGGATATAGCGGAATGTGGTTTGCTTCATGATGCTCTCGCGGCTCACTTGCGCACGCGTCTCCAGTAGAGACGATCTGCCAGCCAGACCTTCTATCGGAGCATAGAGCATCAGGATCGAAACGGCGGCGCGTTCAATCTCGCTTTGCACTCGCAGTTGTGCGAGCGGATCTCCTTCCTGCCCGACCGGAACCCCTAGCCCACAAATCCCTACCGCCGTTCCCCGGATATTCAGCATGACCGGCTCCATCTCCTCCCCTGTTTGCGCGGGAGGAAAATAGTGGAGCGCCCCCAGACGTGCATAGCTAATCTGGGGAGCTGGAATCACTTCGCCTGACAATGCTTGAGCCTCCATCGGAGTATCACGTCCTCCGCCGAGCGCAAAAGAACGAACCCCCGCCTGCTTTAACTGCGCGAGGCGTTCCGCAACAAACGTACGATCCCGCTCATCTGGCGTCGTCGTATCAAATAAATCGCCAGCCTGGATAAAAAAATCAACGCCCTGCATAATCGCGAAATCGGTCGCTTGTTGAAAAGCACGGCGCAATCTTTGTTGACGTTCTTCACGTTTACGGGGATGCTGCCCGAAGGCTGTATAACCTAGATGGTTATCAGCGGTTAATACTAGCGTTATTACATCCCCACTGCGACTATCTTGACCAGAGGTCGCGCTCTGCTCCAATTCGTTTTCCACAGTGTTCTCTGCCATCGTAATCGCTCTTCAACTTACTACAAACGCACCATGCTCAAAGAAGTTGGTGATAGGATCTTTTTTTAAGCCATAAGGTGAGTCTATCACAAAAAGCTGCGATTAAAAACGAATTGGGTCGTAGGGAGGGACTATTTGGGGAATAAAGGCCCGTAACCGTCTCAATCAAAGGATAAAAATGGAGCTAACGAAATCAGGCTATTTTTGACCTGGAAGCTCCTGACCTGTCATTTGCTCACCCTATAGATGTTTTTTGTAAAATCCCCCATTATCAGAAACCATAGAAGCTTTCAGGTCGTGTATTGCTTAGTATAAGCTCTTAGAACAAGATACTGTATTGATAATTAATGATAAAAGGAGACACAAAAGTACCTATTGATGGTCAGGCATGGACAGAAATAAAACTGAAATATTAAGATAATATGGACCTGGGTAAAAAACTTACAAAGGCCGGGCCCACTATCAAAACCAGGTTACTCTTTCTATCCAGGATATACGTCTATGGTAAAAATCTTTTATCACTGCTTATCGGTATGCCGTCAAGGTAACTATGGTAGTTGCCTGTTTTATCAATCAAGTGGAAGAGAGCGTGATGGGAATAATGTTTGTAGAGCGTGAGGCCAGGAAAGTCCTGCTCTCATTCGCTAAAAGTATTCAAGAGCGCGATATCGTTACTTATGAGCATTCGCGTCGGGTTGCGACCTATGTACAGAGGCTGGCTCGTTTTTTAGGCTGGAGTAAGCGCGAA
>DASTZT010000316.1:0-14371 GCA_035764225.1 Ktedonobacteraceae bacterium | reverse complement strand
CCTCGTCGTTGAAGACGTGCTCACAACCGGCGGCTCAGTGCGCCAGGTGATTGAGCTTGTGCGTCAGCATGACGGCAATGTCGTCGGCCTGAGTGCGCTCTGCAATCGTGGCAATGTGCAGTCTGCGGATGTGGGAGGCGTGCCGCTTCAGTCGGTGATCGCGATCACGCTAGAGACCTTCACTGAAGCGGAATGTCCGTTTTGCCAACAGCAAGCGCCGATCAATACCGAACTGGGCAAGGGTCGCGCGTTTCTGGCAAAGAAGATGAATGGTTGATTGTAATAATAAGTCATTATGGTGGAGAAGGCTATGACGGAACAGCAAGCTCAGGCGCAAGTAGGGCAGGGGCAAGCTCGGCCCCAACAGGACACGGCAAGAGATACCTTTATTTCGTTATTGGAACGACGATGGCAAGAGGGATATGCTGTCTGCGTCGGTTTGGATTCAGATTATACGCAGTTGCCCACTATAGTAAAGCGTACTGGCAATATCGAAGACGCCATGTTTACGTTCAACCGAGAAATCATTGACGCTACGCACGAGCTGGTATGCGCTTACAAGCCCAATGCCGCCTTTTACGAAGCGCAGGGCGATGCCGGGACGCGTGCCCTGATACGGACGGTCCAGTATATTAAAAAAACCTATGCCCACCTCCCTGTGATTCTCGATGCCAAGCGGGCCGATATCGGTAGCACCAATCTTGGCTATGTGGCGGCTGTCTTCGATGTGATTGGCGCTGACGCCGTCACCGTACACCCATATCTTGGGAAAGAGGCGCTGGCCCCTTTTCTGGCGCGTAAAGAAAAGGGCATTCTGGTGCTAGTAAAAACGTCAAACCCTGGTTCGGGCGAACTGCAAGATCTGCTTGTAGGAGAGGAACGGCAACCATTGTACCAGATCGTGGCTCGCAATGTAGCACAGAACTGGAACGCCAATGGCAACTGTGCTATCGTCGTTGGCGCAACGTATCCTGCGGAACTGAGCCGTGTGCGCTCTATTGTTGGCGATATGCCTATCCTCCTTCCTGGTATCGGGACGCAGGGAGGCGAAGTTGCCGCTACCGTAAGAGCCGGAAAAGATAGCCGCGGTCACGGTATGATTATCAGCGCGTCACGTAGCGTCATTTTCGCCTCGTCAGGGGCCGATTTTGCCCAGGCCGCCCGCAAAGCAACGGAGCAACTAAACGAAGAGATTCGAAAGAGCGTAGCGTAGGACTCCTGGCCTATATTGTTGAAGCTTGCTCGTTTCTCTGGTAAAAATATAAAAGGGAAGCTTATGCAGCATTGCATTGTGCCAGGCAATTTCTTTACGGCGAAGTGAAAATATAGATGTATATGTATGTAGCATTATGACAAGAGGGACAGGATTTATGAGAAGAGCAGCAGTGAGTTGTAGCAAGATGGCTGATGCTGCATATGATGGCGAGATCCTGCGCGAAACTCTGCTAGATCATGTTGCTGATGTCAATGTGCTGACAAGTTTGCTCGCTCAGCAAGCAGGCGATGTTTGCCATGCCACAGACGTTGACCACGTTTTGGCAATGCCACGTCACCCCCCCCAGATAGATACATATACACATAGAAATATACCAATTAATCATCAAACAAAGGTTGTGGAAGGTGGTTGGTGGAGCGGTGAAAAGAAGCCAAAACCGGGTGAGAAGAAGCCAGAGCAAAAGCCCGACAAGAAAAAGCCGCGTCGAGAGGGTGGCAGAGAGCCACGAGAGCCGCGCCAACCAAATACAAATGTTAATACCCTCATCGCTTTTTATTTATCAGAGAGATCCGCTTCGTCCTGTCCCTCATTTTGCAGCTTGCGGCGAAGTTGTTCCAAATTACCGCGCACGCGTGCAACCGTAGGATGCTCTGATCCCAGCATCTGTTCGTAAATGCGTAAGGCGCGTTGATACAGAGGCTCGGCTTGTTGATACTGTCCTTGTTTGCTCATGAGTAAGGCCAGATTATTGAGCAAAAGCGCAACGTCAGGATGCTCCAATCCCATGACCTGTTCCATGATGGTCAGTGACTGCCGATACAGAGCTTCGGCCTGCTGATAATCACCTTGTAATTCAATGATATGGGCCAATTTATTAATGCTATGGGCTGTCTCCGAATGCTTTTCTCCCAGTGCTTGCTCGCGGATGCTCAATGCTCGTCGATAAAGCGTTTCGGCCTGCTGATAGTTGCCCTGTGTCTCATAGAGGGTGCCCAGGCCATTGAGTGTGTAGGTAATGTCAGGATGGTCAGCATATGAGGCTTGTTCATAGATGGCAAGCGCCCGTTGGTACATCGTTTCGGCCTGTTCGTAGTGATCTTGCAGATAATGCACCAGCGCGAGATTGTTCAGCGTTTTGGCAATATCTGGATGGTCGGCTCCCACTTCGCGTTCATCGATAGCGAGCACGCGCAAATAATACTGCTCGGCCTGCTGGTATTGCCCGTAACTTTCATATAGTCCAGCAAGATTGTGTAGGCTTTCCATCGTTGTGGGAGCTTCCGCACCCGGCTCCTGCTCACGAAGCTTGAGGGCACGCAAATGAAAGGCTTCGGCCTCTTGATATTGGGCCTGCCGCGAAGCCAGGAGGCCTAGAGAGTTGAGCGTCTGAGCCATGTCTAGAGGATCGGTGTGGCGCTGGCGTTCCTGAAGGTGCAGGGCCTGAGTCAGGAGCGTTCCCGCCTCGCTATAGGAGCCGCGCTGGTAGTAATAGAAACCCAGGCGCTCTAAAAGCAACGCACCCTCCGGCAAGGTGAGTTGAAAATCATCGATCAGAGTGGCGCAGTATTGCGCTTGAGGCGCGTAGCGTTCGCACTCGTTCCAGGTCTGGAAACTAACCTCTGGGAAGATCGCATTGACCAGGCGCACCGCCTGCTTCGCCAGTTGGGTCTGCTGTTGTTTCGTCAGTTCCTTCTTAAGCACGACCTGGACGATCTGATGCATAGTGAGCGTGGTGCTATCGGCGCACCGACGGACTAGCGAGAATCTCCGCAGCGTAGCAATGGCGCTATCTAAAGCGAGGGGGTCAAGGGCAATGGAGCGTAAAGGCTCGGCCAATGACGAGGTTCCACGCGTAATCATCTCATCTGGCAGTGCCTCCGCATGCAGAAACGCGAAGAGGCGTAGCAGCTCCAGGGCGTGAGGATCAACCTGGGCAATCTTTTCAAAGGTCAGAGAAAGCGTGGTCGTGACCGGATCGGGGTGGTCGTTGACAAAGCGCCCTCGTATGCTGAGAAAGGCGGCTTGTCGCTCGCGGTAGAGGCTGAGATAGGAGGCAAGCGAGCGTTGGGTCTCCTCAATATAAGCTCCGGCCTGATCGAGGGCCAAAGGATAGCTGGCAAACTCTTGCGCGATGGCTCTGGCTTGAAGGTAATCTTCGGCAGAAGCGTCCTGCTCCTCCCCCTTTTCTGAAATGATTTTAGCGCGTCGTAGTAAGAGTAATGCCCCTTCATCGATGGACATCTGGTCAACGGCGATGGCGTGGGCAAAAGGTCCGGTCGCCTGAGAGTGGGTGGTCAAAAGCACATGGCCGCTGCTCTCAAGAGGAATGAGCTGGTCTAGTATGGAGAAGTCATCCAGGTTATCAAGCACCAATAGCCATCGGTCATGCTGTTGCAGCCAGTGTTTGATCGCCACAAGACGCTCTGACTCCTGAACGTCTTTTGGCAGAGAGATGCCCAGCTGATCGGCAAGCGAGCGAAGATCTGAGTTCAATAATTCACGAGAGGCGGCGTTGAGCCACAGGGTTGCTTGATAATCCTCTTGATGGAGGTACGCATATTCGATGGCGAGCAACGTTTTGCCGATGCCACCCAGCCCATATAGAGCCTGGATGTTGGTCTGGTGGTTCTGCCCAGAAGTGAAGGAAGCGTGCAGAGTTTTGAGAATCGTATCTCGGTCAGTAAAAAAGGGATTTCGTCTGTAGGGGAGTGTGGAGAGGGGGAATTGTGGCGGCTTCACTGGACGGGGCGCACTGGTCCAGCGACGCGCCAGCTCCTCGACAATGCGACGAATGCCTTGCGCCACCTCTTTCAGCGCCGTATCCAGGTTCTCCCAGGTGCTGACAGGTCTGCCGTCGGGAGGAAGCGGGCTATGTTTCTCAAGTGGTAAGCCGCTCCATTCGATGGGACGTAAAAGCACCGGAACGACGTGTGCAGCCCTTGTAGCAGATTGTTCGAGGGCATATGGCATCTCCATTCGGGCGCATTGGTCTGAGGCGAAAAAATCGGCGCTGATGAGCAACACAATAATGTCGGCTGTGCTGATGTGAGAACGAACAATATCTCTGGCATTGCTCCCAGGACTGATCTCGCTATCGTACCACAGATCGATCAGGCCCTGTAACCTCATTGCGCTCAAGTGGTTGCGTAATTGTTCAAACAGGTTCCTGTCTTCGGTCGCCGGGGCAAGTGAGAAGAAAATTTTTACGCGTTCCGCAAAGTGTGAAAGAACCACGCTTGTGCCTATGCTCTCAATTTTTCAAACAAATCTATGCCTCGAAAAGATGGCTGTTTTGCTTTCGCATTGTAGCATGAATTGGCAGTAATGTATATAACGAGCGTTTGAGAGACTCTACAAGCTATCGGGTGCTATATAACTGTCGCTGCTTGATTTGTCTTGATGCGCTTAGCATGCAAGCTACCACGCGATGATAGTTATTGTGTGGTAAGATAAGTAGCAATCCATGTGCTAATCTGTAAAAAGGAGTTTACTTGCCATGCCAGATGCCTCACGTCCAAAACCATTGCCCGTTGTCACCGATGAGAGCCGCCCGTTTTGGGACGGATGCCGACAGGGAAAGTTGCTACTCCAGTATTGTGGGCAGTGCCAACGCTATCAGTTCTACCCGCGCCTGTACTGTATGCAGTGTGGAGCTGAGACGCCCGGTTGGGTAGAGAGCAGTGGACGTGGTATCATCTATTCGTATACCATCATTCGCCAGAGCAAAGCACCTGAGTTTATGCATGACACTCCCTATAATATTGCTATCGTGCAATTGGAAGAGGGGCCGCGTTTGATGAGCAATATCGTCGATGTAGAACCGACTAATCTGCGGGTAGATCTTCCTGTGCAAGTGGTCTTTGATGCTGTAACGGAAAATATCTCTATCCCTCGTTTCAGGCCCGCATAAAATATGGTAGGAGATGCTGGAGGGAAGCAAATTTCCTTCCAGCCCTATTTATAGCGTATATTCTTCAATCTGGCGCTGTTTCCAGATCCTGACCCTGCTGATCCCGGCCTCGCGCAAAATAGCCTCGGTCTGCTGATGGGCCTGAGCAACCTGGAGCGGGTTGTGAGCATCGGAGCCAACGCTGATTGGGGTTTGATGCAGGGCACAGGCGCGTACAAGTCTGCGGACGAGATGCGGGTAGGTCAGCACGTCATAGCCGTTTGCTTCCAGGGCGATATCGTGACGCGCTGTCTCCGCTGCCAGCCGTTCAAGCTCGTCATCCAGCGTTGGCGGGAGGTGTGGATTCCGAGCGCCCATGCGAACCGGGTGGCTAATTACGCTAAAGTAGCCGCTGTTGGCGGCAGTACGTAATAATTCCATGTAGCGTAACCAGAGTGCCTCGCCCTCTTCCGGCATTATCTCATCAAGGCGCTCAAAAATTTTCCCATTGACTTGATGAACGGAACCAATTAAGAAATCCCAGGGGTATGCTTGCAAGGAAGCCTGGATAGCAGCATTTTTCTCCGGGATAAAATCTACCTCCAGCCCCAGACGCACATCAAACTTCATCTCCTGCGCTGCTGTCTGTACTGCCTCGATATAAGAGGAGAAAGGGAGCATTGGCCCTTCCAGCACCATATGCTCCAGAGGAGCGCGACCTTCCGTCATTTGAAAAACGTGCTCAGAGAGGCCCAGGATATGCAGGCCGCGCTTCTGAGCAGCTCGTACCATCTGGCGTGCGGAACTGCGTACCACATGGCTATGGAAATCGGTTGTAATGCTCATCGAGTTTCCTTTTTTTATAGCAGGCGTGTTGTCTGTAGCTCCCCGATTGATCGTGGGAGCCTTTGCTTACAGCAGTCGCGTTGTCTCAAGCAGTTTGCCTGTGCGGAAGCGTTCATTGCTAAAAGGTTCAATTGGCAGGGTTGTGCTTTTGCCGTCAAGGATCAATTCCGTGAGCAGCTTTGCCGCCATCGGAGCATGCATAAAACCATGCCCTGAAAAACCGCAGGCGCAAAGAAAGCCCTCTATTTCGGTCTTGCCAAGAATGGGATGTTCATCGGGCGTCATTTCATAGAGTCCAGACCAGGCGCGATCTATCCCCGCTTGTAAAAGGATGGGGCAGCGGCGTTGGATTTCGGCTTTTACCTGCTGCCAGAAATCCTCATTAACGGGTAGGTCAAATGCTTCCGGTTCCAGATTGCGGTTTTGTCGTTCTTCTTCAGGGCTGGTAGGCAGCGGCATTGTCAGGACAATACGATCAGCACGCCTGCGAAAGTGGAAGCCGGTACTCAGGTCCACCACCATAGGAATGTCGTCCGGCAGATCTGTAAATGGTTCGGTCAGGTAAAGCTGACGACGTAATGGGTAGACCGGAAAATCTGTAATGCCGACGAGCCGGGCCACAAATGCTGCATAGGCTCCGGTGGCATTCACGATCAGGGGAGTTTGGATCGTTGCTTGCGGCGTCTGCACGGCCTGCACACGTCCAGCTTTGACGGTGATGCCAGTCACAGGCATATTTTCATAGATAACGACCCCGCGCGTTTTAGCCTCTTGCACTAGCGCCTGTGCCATCGCGCCCGGATCGCTATAGCCATCGGTAGGACAATCGGTTGCGCCTAGCACGTCGTCAACGATGAGTTGAGGGAGGCGTTGATGGATTTCCTCAGGGGTGAGCAGTTGCGTCGGAACGCTTAAGGAGCGTTGCAGAGCGACAAAAAGCTGCATCGCCTGCCAACTCGCCTCGGTTGTTACCAGGAAAAGGTAGCCGTATTGATAAAAGCGAGGCCGTTCAGGATGGTCAACGCGTTCCCGCGTAAACTGCTCATAGAAGCGAACGCCTTCAATGGAAAAGCGGATATCGATCTCATCGGCGAATTGCTGACGAATGCCTCCGGTGGCACGTCCGCTGGTCCCGGACGCGATGGTATGGCGTTCGAGCAACATCACATTCCGCGCTCCACGCATCGCTAACTGATAGGCTATGCTGGTACCGATAATGCCGCCTCCGATGATAACGATATCCGCGCTTGGCATGGTCCTGCTAACCTTTCCTGCTTAATCTTCCGCTCGTACCACCGCGATGGTAAAGCCATCCATGTACTCATCGTCCATTGCCAATGCGAGCGAGGTCAGGCGAGGATTGTTCATGACCTGGGTGTTATATTTGTATACTCCCCTTGTACCTTCGTCTTGATCGTCCGGTTCCAGCGCTCTCCCACCGCGAATGCAGTTATCGGCCACAATAATGCTGCCTGGTCGGGTAAGCTTGAGAGCCCAAGCAAGATACTCAGGATAAGGGGGCTTATCGGCATCAATAAATACAAGGTCGAAGGGGGCTTCGCTTTGGAGGTGTGGCAACAGGTCGAGCGCCTTACCAACGCGAACCTCTGTGCGATCTCCCACGCCCGCTCTGGCAAAGGAGTTGCGCACCACCTCGGCATGTTTCGGACTGATCTCTAAGGTAATGAGGCGACCTCCAGGGGGCAGAGAGCGAGCGAGCCAGATCCCGCTATAGCCTGCAAGAGAGCCGATCTCTAGAATTTTATGTGCGTTGCAGGCCGTTGCCAGTAGCTGTAGCATCTTGCCCTGGATAGGCGAGATTTGAATGGCTGGCATGTCCGCCTCTTTTGCTGAGGCGATGGCCTGCCGTAGGGCATCATCTTCGGGCGCGAACATACGTGTGATAGTGGACACAATGTTCTCGCGTTTCTCTTCATCCTGCTGGAGTTTGGTGATATCAGCGTGGGTATCGGTCATGATGCAACCTTTCGTGTAATCTTGTGAGGATACTTGCAATGCTCTGTTTTCGGTCGGTATGCAGTTATTATATATCATGGAGGATGTGTTCTGTATGGGGATAGACGGAAGCGACTTTTTCTGCTGCAAATTCTTAGCTTCCTTGCTGCCCGGCGTAGGATAGCATAAACACTTGAGGTACACAGGTCTCTAAAAAGGCAGGCTTTATGCTTTCTGGCGTTTTTTATGCTATTGTTATTTCAAGCAGTCAAATTAAGAATTGCTACTATTTTTAAGAAGCTTTTTTGATTGTTAGTTATTTTTAGGCGCAGGGAGGAGCATTCGTATATGCCACTAGATCCACAGGTTCAGGACGTTTTAGACGCTATGGTCGCTTTAGGAGCGCCGCCGCTGAATACGCTACCGGTCGCCGATGCGCGTGCGGCGTTTATTGCTTTGGGGGCTGCGAGAAGGGGCGAGCCGGAACCCGTGAGCAAAGTTGAGGATCGTACCATACCTGGTCCAGAGGGAGTGGTCCCGATCCGTATTTACACGCCAGAGGGGCATGGACCATTTCCCGTGCTCGTCTTCTTTCATGGTGGTGGCTGGGTTATTGGCAACGTTGACACCCATGATGCCACCTGTCGCTCGCTTACCAATGCCGCCGGGTGTATCACCGTTTCGGTTGACTATCGCCTGGCTCCAGAGCACAAATTTCCGGCGGCAACTGAAGACTGCTATACCACCACAGCATGGGTGGCTAAAAATGTTGGCGCGATCAATGGTGATGCTGCGCGTATTGCCGTTGGTGGTGATAGCGCGGGTGGTAATCTGGCGGCAGTCGTCGCTTTGATGGCGCGTGATCGTGGCGGTCCCAGGCTCGTATATCAACTCTTGATCTACCCGGTGACCGATTATTACAAGCCTGGTACCCCTTCTTATCAGGAGAATGCCGATGGATATTTTCTCACACGCGAGGGTATGATCTGGTTCTGGGATCTCTACCTGTCGGGCGAGGATGAGGCTCTGCATCCCTATGTCTCTCCACTGCAAGCGGAGAGCCTGAGCGGCCTGCCACCTGCAATGGTTATCACCGCTGAGTTTGACCCATTACGAGACGAGGGCGAGATGTACGCAAATCGCCTAAAAGCTGCCGGTGTTCCGGTTACCTATGTCCGTTACGAAGGGATGATCCACGGCTTTGTCGGTATGGCGGCGGTAATTGATCAGGGGAGGGTGGCTATTGCGGAGGCTGGTGCTGCTCTGCGTTCAGCTTTTAGCAAAGAGTAAATTTGCATGCGCCCTCCATAACATTTATGGAGGGCGATTCGCTTCTAGCAAGCTTCCTCTTGTCTGTTCAAATCGATGTGCGGAGGGAGGGCCGACGACTGGACCAAAGTCGGTTGGGCATGTGGCGCGTTTTGTGCTCGATCACGCTTCCTGTCCAGTATTACTTGTTCGTCGCTTCCCTGACACGTTCCCAGCATGACAGAGAGGAGACAAATAAATTTGCAGATCACGATCTGTGTACGCTTCCTGATATGCTATACTGTGGTAGCGTATGATTGCCTGGACAATCCTGATCTAGCCTGAAAAAATTGCTACGACATCGACCTTCATATTGGCTGTATCAGGTCATCACCTCGTAAAAAAGTTGAGGGATAGCGTTGTGAAAGAGAAGACAGAGCCCGCGATGGGCGGTATGCACTACTATAATACGGTCCTGGAGGCGATAGGAAGCACTCCCCTGGTGCGCCTGAATAAGGTGGCCGCCGATGTTGCCCCGCTGGTCTTAGCCAAGATGGAAATGTTTAATCCAGGGGGGAGCGTCAAAGATCGTATTGGCGTTGCGATGATCGAGTATTGTGAGAAGCAGGGCCTGTTGCGACCAGGAGGCACTATCGTTGAGCCAACCAGCGGCAATACGGGGCATGGGCTGGCGATAGCCGCGGCAATTAAAGGATATCATTGTATTTTTGTGATGACTGACAAGGTCAGCGAGGAGAAACGCTCCCTTTTGCGTGCGTATGGCGCTGAGGTCGTGATCTGTCCAAGCAGTGTCACTCATGAATCACCTGACTATTACAAAAATGTCGCGCATCGCCTTGCGGACGAGATTCCGGGGGCGTGCTGTCCCAACCAGTATGCCAATCCCGCGAACCCGGCGACCCACTATGCGACAACCGGGCCTGAACTTTGGCACGATACGGCTGGGCAGATTACCGTATTTGTGGCGGGTGTGGGCACCGGCGGTACCATCTCAGGCACAGCTCGCTATCTCAAAGAGCAGAATCCCAAGATCAAAATCATCGGGGCCGATCCTCCCGGTTCCGTTTTTTCAGGAGATACGCCCAAACCGTACAAAGTTGAAGGGATCGGCATGGATATCTTCCCGGATAACTACGATCCTGCCCTGGTCGATGAGTTCATTCGCGTTGATGATCGCACCTCGTTCTACTGGGCGCGGCGGCTGGCTCGCGAAGAGGGGATACTGGTTGGCGGTTCGGCTGGCACCGCTCTGGCTGCCGCCCTGACCTATGCGCGTCGGCTCACCCCTGATGATGTGGTGGTCGTGCTACTACCTGACACCGGACGGGGCTATCTGACGAAACAGTTCAACGATACCTGGATGCGTGAGAATAATCTGCTTACCCAGGCCGAGATAGAGCAGGCCACCATGTATGATGTGCTGACCTATCGGCGCAATAATACGCGCAGCATGCCCCTTGTCGTCAGCGTTCATATGACCGACTCGGTCGCCGATGCGGTTGAGCTGCTGCGACGTTACGGCATTAGCCAGACGCCGGTCATGGATGATGGCCGCATGGTTGGTAGTTTGACCGAGGATCAGCTCTTGCGTCGCCTGGCAAGCGGAGAGCCGCTCTCCTCAAGCCAGGTGGGCCAGGTCCAGGGACCGCCCTTCCCAAGCTTGCAGGCTGATTCACCCGCGCGCGAGGCATACACGATCTTTAGCAGCGGTCAGTCAGCCGTTGCCGTTATGAGCGATAAAACACTGGAAGGGATCGTCACTAAGAGCGATTTGCTGGAGTTCTGGGCGCACTCGCGTGCTCAGTAATTTCAATTCCCAGGATGTTAAGTAAAATGCAATAAGGAGAATATCGTTGACGCCTATTGCGCTGGGGTTGGTGCTCATCTCTGCGGTGATGCATACAAGCTGGAATTTTTTCGTCAAGCAGGCGAAATATAAGCAAGCATTTATGTGGTGGGCGCTGATGGTTGGCTCGCTATGTTTTAGCGTGGTCTTTTTCGTCAGCCCACCACTGCCAGCGCGGGTCTGGCCGTACGTCATTGCCAGTGCATTCATGGAGGCGCTCTATTGTATTGCGCTGACGTGGGCCTACGATATCGAAGACTTCTCACTTACCTATCCGCTGGCTCGTGGAGCCGCTCCGGCTTTGCTGGTTGTCTGGGCTACGCTTTTTCTCGGCGAGCCGCCGCGCCTGGTCGGGCTGATCGGCATCTCCCTGCTGATCCTGGGCCTGATCGTTGTAGGCGGAGGGGCGATCTTATTCCGTCCTAATAAGGCCGCATTTAGCCCTAAAGGAATTATCGCCGCGCTCGCTGCCGCAGGTTGTATTTCCATCTATAGCGCTATCGATGGGGCTGCCGTGCGGATCGCCCCACCGGCTCCTTACACCATCCTGGTATTGGGTTTATCGGCATTACTCTTTGCTCCGGTTGTTTTCATGCGCTATGGCTCTCGCGCTGTGCTCACAGAATGGCGCGTCAACTGGCGGCGTATTATCCTGGTTGGTCTGGTGCTGATCTTCACCTATGGCATCGTGCTGCAAGTCTATGCTATCTCGCGTGTCAGCTATGCGGGAGCGATCCGCGAGGTCAGTGTTGTGTTTGCGGCCCTCTTTGGCTGGTTCTGGCTGGGGGAGCGTTTTGGCCCTCTCCGCACCATCGGCTCCCTCTTGATCTTCGCAGGTATTGTGGTGATCGCGGTCGCGGGCTAAAACATCAGCCAAAGTATAGCCAACCGCAATATAACTAATAAGGTAATGAGTGTAGCCAGCGTATAAGTGTGGTCATACGTTTCCTCCTTGATCACTTCTTCCCTGAGATGGAAGCTTCCTGCTTCTCACGCTCGGTCAGATAGTGCTGCAAGTGCTCCTCGCCTCTCGGACTCACCAGAAATGTCACCATGTCGCCTGCTTCAATGATGGTGTCCCCGCGTGGAAAGAGCAACTCGTTGTGGCGGCGAATCGAGACGGCTACGCTTTCTGGCGGAAGCTTCGCCTCTCGTAGTGGACGGTTGCAGAGCGGCATTCCTGGCTCCACGAGCGTCTCAATCATCACGGTCCCTTCGACCAGCCCACGCATACGCTGTGATCCTTTTTCTAGCGTCTTGCGATAGGCGCGCACGATTTCTTGTGCCGAGATCCGTCCTACCAGATGCCTGTTCCTCGTTGCGGGTTCCACCTCCACGACAGGCATCCAACCGATGCGGTGGCTGGTCAATTGCTCCAGGGCCACATCCAGTGTATCGTCAGGCTGGACAACGAGCACATCACTGTTCATGGCCTCCTCGACACGACGTTGCCCGCGTTGCTCGGGTGGCACGCGCTCAATGTCAGCAATCGTTAGCACGCCGAGCAGATTCCCTTGCTCAGAGAGTACGCTGGCTCCTCCAATCACGCGCTCCGCAAGCTGCTTCTCGGCTTCCATCACGGTTTGCCCTCTTGAGAAATGAAGGGGAGGTGTTGTCATCGCGTGGTGGACGGAGAGCGTCGAGAGCAGCGGAAAGGAGAGTTGAAGCCGGTGCGCAGGCGAGTCAGCACGCGAATCGACCTGGCTGGTATAGATCGTGGCATTCCCTATGACGATGGCAGAGATGCCAACCGCAATCATAGCGGGAGCAAGCAGAGAGAGATTGCCTGTCATCTCAGCAACCATGAGCATCACCGCTAGAGGAGCGTGTGCAATGCCGCCAAAGAGGGCCATCATCCCGACGATGACGAACGGTGCGGGCGTATCAGGAACACCAGGCAGTACATGATAGCAGAGCCGCCACACACTGGCACCTACCATTCCTCCAATGACCATCCCTGGCCCAAAGATGCCACCGGAACCGCCAGAGCCAATGGATAAGCCAGTGGTCAGGATCTTGGCGAACGGCAGGAGCAGGATGACCCACAGGGGGAGTGAGAGCAGGCCCGACCCCATGCCAATCTGTACCCATCCATAGCCCATACCTAATGCCTGCGGCAAAACCAATCCAATCAAGCCAACGCATAGCCCACCGATGCCCGGTTTGAGCCATTGGGGCAGGGGGAACCGATGGAAGAAGTGTGTCAGCCCATAGAACCCGCGTGCGTAGAGCAGTCCGATCAGCCCGCAAAGC
Organism: Ktedonobacteraceae bacterium; assembly: GCA_035764225.1. Classification (GTDB taxonomy): domain Bacteria; phylum Chloroflexota; class Ktedonobacteria; order Ktedonobacterales; family Ktedonobacteraceae; genus DASRHT01. The sequence goes on along the minus strand of DASTZT010000316.1, from coordinate 1,096 downwards.
AGGCCAAGCACGACGTAGTAGAGCAACTGGGGTGGGGACGTAAAAGCGAGGCTGCCCTGGGTGGCGAAAATCGGATTCCAGCCAAAGAAGGCCCCAAAGACACTGTAGCCGATAATCGAGGCGATCAGTGCAGGGATGATCGCTTCCACCTCCAGATCGTGTTTGTAGAGGATTTCAGCTGCCAGCACAGCTCCACCAAGTGGGGCGCGGAAAATGGCTCCGATCCCTGAACCAATGCCAGTGGCGAGAGCAATGCGCCGATCCTGGATGTCCAGGTGAAGCAAGTTTCCCAGCAGAGAACCAAACCCCGCACTGATCTGTGCTGCTGGTCCCTCACGCCCACCGGAGCCGCCAGAGCCAATGGTAATTGCCGAGGCCACCAGTTTGATGAGCGGGATGCGTGCTCGGATAGGCTTGCCCTGGTGGAAGGCAGCAATGGCGGCATCGGTGCCATGCCCTTCCGCTTCCGGGGCCAGGGTGAAGACGATGATCCCTGACAAGAGACCGCCTAGCGCCGTAATAATCGGTAAGAGCCAGGGACGAGTTGCTGACCAGAGCGACATGACAGCTGGTACCCCCTCCCCTACTGGCTCTGGGGGAAGGTAGCCGACCAGCTTTCCCAACAACACATTGGTAGAAAACTGAATCGCCAGGAAGAAGGCTAAAGCGCCAACCCCGGCAACCAGTCCAATGGCAGTGCTTATACAGAGCCATTTGAGTAAAGAGCGTGGACTTTCAGCACTTGCTCCAGCACGACGCAGATGAAAGAACCGTTGAAAAAATGAGGCGAAGCCCGTTGATTGCATTGGTAAGGTCTCCTAAACCACACGGAAAATGGGTGGACGATCAGTCAAAATAAAAAATCAAAAAAAGAAACTGCATACACGTTACGTCGCCATTGTGCTGATCCCATGCAGAATAAGGTCAGCGACCGTTTCGGCTTGCTGAACCATCGTGTACTCAGATTGTCCTAGCACCTTTGCCGAGAGGATATAGGATTCTGTCAGTGAGAGAATCTGGAGGGCCGTCGCTTCGACATCGGGACAGTGGATCTCTCCTCGCGCCTGGCTCTGTGCGAGCATAAGAGCAATCACTG
>DASTZT010000315.1:0-19673 GCA_035764225.1 Ktedonobacteraceae bacterium | reverse complement strand
AGGATCGAACATACGCGTTTGAGCATCCATTGTACCAATCCGCTGATGCTCTTTACCTTTATGCAGATTATAGACAAAGCGGGTATTAATGGTCAGAACTCGCTCGACACGCGTGGTCTCCTGTTGCAAGAATATGTCGCGCAAATCATTGACGGAGAACTCAGCAAAGCGGAGTGGAAAGCGATCGGGCTTACGAAAGAAGACGTGTTGCAATTTTTAAGCGAAATAGCCTGTGCCGCACGTTGGGCTAATGACCGCAACGCGATTGATCTGGTACCCGCCGCAAAGCGCAAGAGCAAGTCACGCCGCAAAGAGCTAACTGATGAGGATATTGCCAGTGATTTATTCTATTGGCTGGATGATAACCCCGCGCAAGGGCCGTTGCTAGCAGGGAGCGAAGCCGAATCAGGACTATTTCATACTGGCCTGGATCGCGAAAATTTCGTCCAGCTCTTGCAGTTTGCCAGGGCTATAGAGCTGATCGTCGTCAGTTCATATGGAGTGGTAGGATTTCGGCACGAACTGCTTGCAGAGTATTTCGTTGCTCAATACTTTTATAGCATGGACGGGAGGCAGACACGAACTTTACCAATTCGCCAGGAACTGCTAGAGGACGTTGGAAAATGGGGCGAGCCGGTGGCACTGTGGGCCGGGTTGTCGGAAAAACCGTTAGAGTTAGCAAACCGCATAGCGCAATTGGGCCAGCAGTATCCCGATTACGTGACTGAAGCGTTGATGTTGAGCCTGGTTTGTATTAGCGTGGAGTGGCACCCGCCTCAGAGTAATCTAGCTCGCCCTTTTGACCTACCGCAGACAGTGAAAGAAATCCTGGCGGAAGTGGTAAAAAAACCTGAAAGGCGTACACAGGTGGCGGCGCTTTTTGATCGCTGTGCGGCAGAAGGCGGCGTAGAAATCTATCACGCCCTGCTCTCTTTATTGGCTGTGCCAGGTATTGATCGTTTATTCATGTTGCTCAATCCACGCATTGTTCCTGACTTGCTCTTTACCCATTTAGAGCATAGCATACATGCTCTTCACTATCAGGCGCATATTAAGCCACTTGAAAAGATTTTAGGAGCGTTCGGACATAAAATTGGGAGCGAAATCATCGGTCAAGCGGCAGAATTGAGCCAGGATATGCCGCAACAGGACATGCGTTTGCGTATTTCAGCGGTAAAAATATTGGGCTATACCCACCATCAGCAGGCAGTAGGGCCGCTCATCGCCTTGCTAAGTGAGCCGCAGCAAGACATCAGGGACGCCGCCGCAAAATCGCTTGCAAGACTCGGTCCAGATCTGATACTTGATCGTCTTTTCAAAGAATTGATGGACTATGCAATGGTCCCTTTTATCTATGAAAAACATTGGACTGCTCTAAGAATACTCTACACCTTTCTCAAGGAGCCTGATCCCAGGTATCAACTGAAAGACGTGCGTTATCAGCAAGTATTGGAAATCCTGATCACTGTTTTGTCCGCGAATTACTTACCCTCCATTCAAGAGTATGCCCAGAAAATTTTGATCGATCAAGGGAGCGAGACCAATAGCAGGCAAGAAAAAGTGCTGAGGTTACTGGTAGAGCAACTTGCTTCTATTATTCCTGGCATAGGCGACAATGTTGTGCTGATCCTACAAGGGATTGGACAAGCCGCCACGCCATATCTGCTGGATCAATTAAAACGGCAGCCCGCTGAAATAGTGCGACTCCATAGTATCGCGATATTTGACCATGTGCGTGACCCAAGAGCATTGGACGCGCTACTATCGCTTGTGGCGGATCAATCGCAAGAGGTATTTTATCAGGTAAAGCTAGCCCTGCACCATTATGCTCAACAACCCGGCTGTATTGCTGGCGTGATTAAGCTGGTTTTGTACCATACTCGCGATTATGTCGCTTTCAGAGCAGCAGAGATTTTAGAAGGATTTGCTGAGGTGGCTGTTGAAGAGATCATACAAGCGTTACCGCAGATTGTGAGCGGACGTACCATCTTGCTCGTACGCGTATTAGAGCATGTGCATGATGATAAGGCGCTACCGGCCTTAATTACCTTGCTGGCAACGTCACAGATGCGCAATGACATCCCACTTACATCAGCTATCGTGCATGCGCTCGGAAAATTTAAAGATGAACGCGTGATTGCTCCATTGCTTCATGTTGTTGATGATGCCGATCCTCAGCTCTCTGGCGAAGCCGTGAAAGCTCTTACTTCTCTGGATGAGCTTGCATTTGATGATCTGATCGCGGCATTAGATGTTGAACATGAAACGATTGCCACGCCGCGTATTCGTCAGGCCCTGCTAGAGATGGACCCCTTCCCAGGAGAGAAGCTCTTTCGCATTTTGACCCGGCATAATGAGGCTCTGAACAGGCAAATCAGGACCATCTTCCTTGAGAAGGGTTTTGAGGCGGCTCGTGTGCTGGTGCAGCACGTCTTATATCCTGAGCAACGGGTACGGGGTGATGTCTTGCGCACGTTGTATGCAATGGATCGGTTCGCCGTTATTCCCGCGTTCGTAGAAAAGCTCCATACCCCTCCACCTGAATTTCTGCGCATCGCCGATGAATACCTGCAACAATACGATGATGCTATCCCTCCACTGGTAAGCCGCTTAAGCAACGCTGCGACAGTTGATGCTGCTACCAGCATACTGTTGGGCATGAGTTCCAGAATTTTGCCTTTCATGATCGTTGGATTGAATGATCTGGATACGAGGAGGCAATCGCAACAGATTATCAAGATCTTAGGACGACAACAACTAGAAATTCTGCCAGATATTCTCGGACTGTTTGCGCTTATAGCCACAAAGGGCCAGCAGCAGCATGCCAGAGAAGCACTGATCGACCTGCTGGCAAACGATTTTGCTGATATAATTCTTCCCTCTCTCTTAGGGGCTTTAGAAAATAGCGATTTAGTGAAAGACATCGCCGACGTGCTGCTGATTCTGGCAAGACGCCATGAAACGAAAGACATCGTGCTTCATAGTCTGGTACAAGCTCTGGAGGAAGACAGTAAAAAACGCAATGGCGCAGAACAGGCATTAATCCGACTTGAGAGCTTAGCAGTAAACCCTGTCAGTGATTTGCTGGCACACCACAATCAAGAGGTGGCTCAAGCTGCTCAACGCATTTTGCTCAAAATTGGTATTCCCGCGTTACCTGCAATCTGGTCGCTGCAAAGCGATGCTCGCTACCCCACACGGCAAGCTGCCGCCAGAAAAATTCTTTATGCCATGCCTACCCCTCTGCTGCAAGAAAAGTTACTCGAATTGCTAGCGAGCGATGACGCCACAAATATTGAAATGGCTTTGACCTTGCTGCTAGAACTGATCCAGAATGACGCTCAACGGCCTCCAGGCAACCAGGCGATGATACCAGCATTATTAGCGCACTTACAAACAAATGTGACGGAGCGTACTAGCTTGCGCATCATCGCCTTGCTGTTATTACTTGATAGTAGCAGCGTGGTAGATCACCTGATCCAGGCGTTACGCCAGTATCCGCATCACGATCAACGGCTTGTGCAAGCATTTCTCTTCCTGAGAAAGGAAACAGTAGAAGAAACGCTGCAAAAGCTTTTGGAGAGAAACAGTAACATATCACTTGAGTTACAGGCTGAGCTTATTGGCGTACTGGGAATGGTACAGCTATCTCCTATTGTGGATGAATTCGCCAAAAAGAGCGGTTACTACGGTTTAACGGCTGGCGGTGGGCATATTTACGATCCAAAATACCTCGCTATTGCTTTGCGTGCGCTTGGTGGCCTGCTGGTGAGTGGTCACTGGGATATTGGGCGATTGGAAAGTTTACGCTTGATGTATAAGGGTAAGACCGGCAACATGCAATTCGATCATAAGCCAGAAAGCGAACTATTCGATATACTGCTTGGTGACCTCTATGCACCACGCCTCAAGAAGCTTCATGAGCAGCTCACCAGGGAAGTCGCTGCCCACGATCAGGATATACGCGATCTACAAAAACAGTACAATAGAATACAAGGGTTAGAGGATGATTTACAAGAAGCAAATGCAGCTTTAAGGCGAGCGCAGGGAGAAGTAATAAAGTTAACCAATGAAAACCGCAATTTAAAGAACCGGCTCAATTGAATGCCAAAAGGGCCATTTTAAGGGCCGAAATAGTAATAGAAAATGTCAGAGGAGTGAGAGACCTGTATGACGGATAGGAAATATTTGATCGATGGCAGGTATGAGCAAAGGCATAAGCTTGGAGAAGGCGGTATGGGCGTGGTGTACCTGGCATACGATATATTGACGCAGCAACTGGTCGCCCTAAAAGCCATGACAGGTCATCCAGAAGATTTGCAACAAGATCAGAAGGCCCGCGAGAAATTTAAAAGCGAGATTCAAATTGCCAAAGAGCTAGATCATCAGCATGTGTTACGCGCCCTTGACAGCGGAGAAGTTATGGTGAATGGGCGCAGAGTGCCTTACTTAATATCTGAATACATACCGGAAGGCTCCCTTCAAGACCTGATTTCTAAAAAACATATTTTTCCCTGGGAGCAATGGACGCTGAGCCAGACCGCCGACGCTATTATGCAGGCAGCTCAAGGTCTCTGGTACTTGCACAACCGTATACCAATTATCGCGCATCGAGACGTTAAGCCCGGCAATGTCTTGTATCGCACAAAGCAAAGCCGCGAACGTGCGGTCCATCTGTATCTCTGCGACTTTGGCTTAGCGCGTAGACAGAAGACTGAGGCAGACTTAACCAGCGATCTTCGTGGCACATTTCTCTACATGGCTCCAGAGCAAGCGGTGGGAGGCATCAATTACCTGGCGGATCAATACGCTTTAGCCGTTATGGCCTGTTATCTCCTCACAGGGCATTATCCCATCTCTGGTCCAGACAATATGGCCCTTTTACTGGCACACAAAGCAGAGAGACCTCGGTTGCCTAGCAGCTTGAACCCCTCGCGAGTAAAACCGGGCAAGGTAGATCAGGTGATCCTCAAAGCATTAGCAAAAGAGCCGCAACAGCGCTTTCCTAGTGTTATCGAATTTGCCAGAGAGCTACAGCATGCTCTTCAAGAGCAAGAGCGCGGGTACTCAGGTGCGACAATGGAGAGGACTGAGCCAGATAATAATGGCAGCATGTTTACTCAGCCTTCGTTACCACACTTTCAGCCCAAACTTGAGTCTGTTCCCATCATTCTTGACCACAGCAAGCTCTATCAGCAAGAGGATCTCGATCAAGCGGCAGCAGGAAATCTATCACAGCGCAAAGGTGTCCCCTTAGCGAAGAGTAACAGCGAATCGCTGCCATATTTTCAGTTCAGACAGCTTTTAAGCCAGGAGTTACCTTCCAGGCCGAATATACTTTGCTGGTCCTGGGACGGCAACTATGTGATGTGTTTGTTTAACAACCATGTACCTCTGCTTGTTGACAGAAAAAAGAATATGTGGAGTTTACCAACGCTCGGTATTGGGCATACGGGGTGTTGGACGCCTGAGAAACATATCTTTGTCATCAGCTCAAAAAACAAAATGGGCAGTGAGAAATATAGCAGGATAGCGATTTGCAACATCGGGATCAATTCAGAATGGGCACCAACCTTCCCGCCTTTTAAAGTACCTGCTATCGATGCGCTTGATGTCTCATGTCGTCGCTGGTTGGCCTTGTGGGTCGATAGCCAGATTCTCATCTTTCAGTTGCCCGTGTGGTCGTCTTCCATGCAAATACCCTCTGTGAGCTATAACCTTGTGCTGAGGGATATGTTTTGTGATAGCATGAGTGGCTTACGCTGGTCGCCAGATGGCTCGATGTTGGCGATAGGCGCTCGTAATGGGGCCGTTATTTGCTGGAACGTGGATAAGCAGAAGATCCAATGGTCCGAGCCAGCCTCTCATCAGCGCATTTATAGTTTAGCATGGTCTCCTGATAGCACCTCGTTGGCTATCGCTTTTAGCGATAAACGTGTTGTGGTGTGGAACGTGCTGGAGCAACGTCAGCGCACAGTATGGGAAAGGCTCTCCGCAACGCCACATGTCCTCAGTATTTCGCAGCAACAACAATTAACGGTGGCATCGAGCAAGCCCCATCTGCTTTTTGGCAAGCTGGATGATGCGTTCCCCTTTGCCAGATATCCAGGTTCGCGCTTCGTCGCATGGTCTCCAACGCGTTCAGAGCTTGCCACGTTAGATCCAGAGGATGATGCAACGCTTGTGATCTGGCAGCAGTAAAGCGAGCATAGTTTTTCTTCTCAACCAGCTACTGCGAGTACACGGCGAGAACGCGCAAATTGTGCCGATGGGCCACAATATTGAGGCTAGCCGCGCTTGCCGTATCGGTGATCTGGAAGCGGAGAGCCGCTTGCCCGGCGTATTCGAGTGGCATTGTGGGTGCGCCGAGCCAGTGTGGATGTTGGGTCACGAAGGCATAGGCTTGTGGGTCGGACCAGGCCACGATCTGATCGACTGAGGGCAAGTCGCCGGGAAGACATACCAGCCCACCACAATGCATGCACGACCAGTGTATCCAGAAGCGGTATGGTCCGGGCGCGGGAGCGTCATCCTTCGTTTCCTCCGCGTCTGCAACCTGTATGGAGGTAGCATTGCCACACCAGGGGCAGGGTTGCCCTTGATGACGCAATCCCAGCAGTATCAGCTCTGACAACCCTTGTAATGTGCGTTTCCAGGCGGGCCGGAACGATCTGCGCTGGCCCAATGAGACCAGGCCCATGCTATGAACAGTATCCAACCCATAGCGTTGTGCGCAGCCAGGGCAGCGTATATGCAGATTGACGTTTCCCTCTGGCCCCCCCTCCATAAAGCTGCCCTGGAGCCGATGGCGGCCACAGCACGAACACCACATACTTGTTTCAAGCCATCTCCCATCGTCTTTTTGCTCTACTGCCAGACCGAAGACAGCAGCTTCGTCGTGTAGTGGGCCACGCAGCAATTGGCGCAACTGGCGGCGTGCCCGATGAAGCCGCGTATGCAGAGCGCCAACGGAGATCCCCAGTCTCTCCGCCACCTCGCTATGGGAAAGCTCCTGCAAGTGGTACATCTCAACTATCTGCCGTGTTTCTTGAGGTAGGAGACCAAGCGCACGATCCAGTAGCAGCATCAGTTCCTGTCGGCTGAGTATTTCAAACGGGTCGGGCGTATCCTGGTCGGGAATGTTGGCAAGCGGAGATACCTCTTTCTCATCAGAGAGGAATTGTTCGTCCTGATAAGTGCTGGGCCATAAGGTAGTGTGCAGCAGCTGGGTTTGCTGGCTGCGAGCGGCGCGACGGCAGACGTTGCGGCAAATTTCGTCAATCCAGAGATGAAAACCTGCCGGAGAGGTGAGGCGGTCCAGGTGGCCCCAGGCTTCCAGCAAGGTCTGTTGCACCACATCGTCGATGGCACAGGGATCGACGCCCCTGGCCTGTGCGATCCGGCTCAGCCGTCGCAGTGTTGTCGTAAGTATGCCTTGTTGGTCGGTGAGGAGCGCCAGCCTCAGTCGCTCGCGTTCGCCGGGCAAGCCCTGTTGTGTCAAGTTATGAACGGTCTCTTGCATCATGATCGCCCTTTCTTATCATTTCTTATCTTATCACCTGAGACGCCTTGCTCTTACACATTTTTTTGGCGGAAGGCACGAAAGGAATCTTTCTCTCTCCAACAGAAAATCTGTGTGAGAGAAACAAGATGATCCATGCCCGAACCGGGCACTGTGCTGCCCTTTATTTCATATGGACATGATTATGCACAGTAACAAATAATACTGATAATCTCCTTTTGTGGCGACGGTTGGGGGTATTTTGGCGAGAACAGACAGGGCGAGGAGGGCAAGCGCAAGGCCCCCACCCAATCTCCACACGACCCCTTGCCCCTACCGTTCCCCCAGGGGATCGCATTCCCCACCAAAATCAGAATGGAACGGGAATCGCGATGGTGGACGGGTGTTGGTAGGGGCAAGGGGCGGGGCCTGTGGGGCGGTGGGGGCCTCGCGCTTGCCCTGCTGGGGGATGGTGATTGATCGCGTTTGGGGGCTGGACAGGCAATACATTGGACGCGCTCATGCAGATTAACTATTAAATTCGGGAAGAAACACGTTCGTTATTGGCGAAGGAATGTGTTCATCTGTATAACCGCGTCGCCACAGGAGCACTCGCAGAAGAATTCGTCACCGTGCTTTTCTGTCGAGGAGAGAGCAAGGAATACCCGCGAAAATTGCTGTAAGCATTATGTCGCTGCGGTGATAAGGGAGCAGGAATGTAGCCTGTGAATTTTTAACCGATACCGTGAAAGGAGATCATTCTTGATGAGTACTCTACCAATGAAACCGAGAATCCTGGCATTACTGCATTTCGCTCGTCAACAGGAACTGCAACTCGTAAACAAGCTCAGCGATGGTGAGCGCAATGCGACGACGGCTGGTGACGCCTGGATGGCCAAAGACTTTCTGGTCAATATCATGCTCTGGAAACAATTGCAAACGCAAAAGCTGGCAATGGCGCTGCGCGGAGAAACTCCTCCTGTCTGGCGAGATATGGAGCTGGTGCATCAACTCAACAGCGAGGCATTTGCACGCTATCAGGATTTCAGTTTCTCTGCAATCCTGACGGAATCCCAGCATATCTTTGACGCTTTTATTGCGCAAGTGGAAAGTATGAGTGAGGAGGAGTTAACAGATCCTCACCGTTATGATTGGCAGGAGGGCGAGCCGCTCTGGGGTGAAACGCTGGGCAATGGACTCTGGCATCCCTGCAACCAGATCACAGCCTATTATATCCAGCACGACGACAGGCAAGCAGCTCTCCAGACGCAAGAATTGCTGATCGAAGCCGCTCGCCGGGCTGAATTACCGCCTGAAACGCTTGGCGTCACCGTCTATAACTCAGCCTGCATGCTTGTGAGGAATGGCCTGGCTGAGAAGGCGATCCCATTGCTGGCGGAGGCTTTGCATCTGCGGCCCACGCTCATCGAATGGTCCAGGCATGATGCGGATCTGGACGCAATCCGTGCTGATCCGGCCTTCGAAGCCATCTTTCAGGATGCCGCACTGACGGCAAAAGCGCCGGTTAGTAGTCTGATCGACCCGCAAAAACTGTTCGCTCGCATCGGCGCACAGGAGCAACTGATGGTCATCGATGTGCGCGGCGCTGGCGAGTACGCTGCTGGTCACATCCAGGGAGCGGTAAATATTCCGTTGGGGCAGCTTTCAAAGAAGCTCAAGCAGCTTCCACAAGAGCGGCCTGTGATTACGTATTGCAACATGCATCATCGCGGCGAATCGCGGGGCGAGCGTGCTGCATTATTGTTGCGCGAGCGGGGCTACCAGGCGCAAACCATCGATGGAGGCTATCCTGCGTGGAAAGAGGCTGGATTGCCTGTGGAAGAGGCTCTTCATACATAAATAAACCGCTCCAGTTGCCTCTCTCAAAGGTGATGCTTGTGCTATACTACTTGCAACAACAGCTCTAAGGGGTTTGTATGGCAAATAGACAACAACTCAGCATCCTCAAGCAAGGCGCTCTTCCCTGGAACGAATGGAGAAAAAATCATCCTGATGTCCAGCCAGACCTTTCCGAAGGCAATCTGGCTGGCGCAAATTTGCCGGGAGCGAACCTGAGAGGGGCAAACCTGGGAGGAGCTGAACTGGCCTCGGCAGACCTCCAGGGAGCGAATTTGCTTGGGGCAACGCTTGTGGAAGCCAATCTCCACCAAGCCAATCTGCACAAGGCTGACCTCGGTTTCGCTGACCTCACCTTTGCCGCCCTGAGCGATGCCAACCTCACCACCGCGAGACTGTGGAAAGCCGATCTAACCGCAGCTACCTTGACGGGAGCCAACCTGACTGCTGCCAACCTCACGATGACGACGTTGCGTGAAACTGACTTCAGCGACGCCAATCTTGCCGAGGCGATTCTGGATTATGCTATTCTCGTCGAGACCAATTTACGCCGGGCGAACTTAACCGGGTGTTCGGTCTGTGGCCTGTCCTCCTGGCATATCCATCTTGAAGAGGCTCAGCAAGCCAACCTCGTTATCACCGGCCCCAATGAACCGGCCATCATGGTTGATACGCTGGAGGTCGCGCAATTGCTCTATCTCTTGCTCAACAACAAACAGCTTCACCAGGTCATCACTTCTATTACATCCAACATCGTGCTGATTCTGGGACGCTTTACACCTGAACGCAAACACTTTCTGGACGCGATTCGCGACGAACTGCGTGTACGCGGGTATACGCCACTGCTCTTCAACTTCGAAATGCCGTTGAGCCACGACTTCTCAGCCTCGCTCCGCACACTCGCCAGGATCGCCCGTTTCATCATCGCGGACCTCTCACGCCACAAAAGCATCGCGCAAGAATTGCGTACACTTCTCCCTGATACCGTAGTGCCTGTTCAGCCACTGCTCAACGGAACCCGCAAGCTCTATCATATATTTCCCGACTTCAAGCCCTATCCCCATGTGCTCCCAGGCCATCGCTACAGCAGCGTGTTGGATCTGCAAACAACCTTTGAGGAAAAAGTCATCAAACCCGCCGAAGAGAAAGCCAAAGAGCTGGCGGGTCGGCTCGTGCCTTCTAATTCGACGGAGGTTTCATAGGAGGATTTCCTTAGTCCGTTGGAGCAGGTCGGCACATTTCTCTCCTATCATCATGCAGGTGATGCAGGGGTTCACGCTAATCATGGTAGGAAAGATCGAGGCATCTGCAACCCTTAGATGGTGAACGCCTTTGACGCGTAGTTGGGGGTCAACGACGGTCAGCGGATGCTCTCTTGCTCCCATACGACAGGTGCCTGCGGGATGATAGACCGTGTTGGAGGTGCGCCGCGCATACTCCGCAAGCTCCTGCTCATCCCGAACGTGACTGCCAGGAGCGAGTTCTCGTTTGATCCAGCGTTGCAGCGCGGGCTGTTCAGCAATCTTGCGGGCGAGCTTCATTCCTGCGAGGAGGATCGTTTCATCGTAGTTCTCTTGATCGGTAAAATACCGGAAGTCGATCAGGGGGGCATCGTTTGGATTGGCAGAACGCAGTCGTACCACCCCCTCACTTCGAGCGCGTGGAACGTTGGGGGTCATGGAAAATCCGTGTGCTGCTGTGGGATAGCCCAATGGAATGGTGTTCCAATCAAAAGGAATTAACCCGAAATGCATCATCATATCAGGAAGCGGTGAGGCGGGAAAGAGCGTGCTGAAGAGGCCAACTTCCCAGTATTGCGTGGTGCCATCCGGCACCGGGCGCTGTGCTTCCCAGATCATCACTCCCTCAGGATGATCGAGGAGATGCTCTCCCACGCCCGCTAACGCGACTTTGACCGGTATGCCCATCTCATCTAAGTGTTGAGGTGGACCAATGCCGGACAGGAGCAGCAATTTGGGCGTATTGAAGGTGCCGCAGCAAAGCACGATTTCTCTCGTAGCGGCAAGAGTGCCGTGATCCGTTTCGACTGCGTAGGCAACGTTGTGCTCATTGAGTGCTATTTTGTTCACTACGGTATTGGTAAGTACGGTGAAGTTTCTGGCTGATGCACGCATCGGATGGAGGTAGGCTTGCGAGCTGGACTGGCGGATACCGTTGTGCGCATTTAACTGGAATACTCCTGCACCTGCCCGAAATTTGTCATCAGCATTAAAAGTAACCAGATCGAAGCCCGCCTGTTGCGCGGCGACCAGAAAAGCCTGGCTGACAGGGTTAATGGGGGGAGCTTTTTCAATCTGCACCGTTTCAAAGACGCGATCAATATAGCGTTGTGTCTCTTGAGCGCCCCATCCCTCGCACCCCAGTTGTTGCCAGGCGTCCAGATCATCGTGGGGCGCACGAAACGCGATGCACGAGTTATGAGAACTACAGCCACCCAGGAGACGACCCCGACTATGGCGGATTGAGGAGTTGCCTCGTGCCTGTTGCTCAATGCGATAATCGTAATCGAGGTCCGTTCCCAACAAATGGGGCCAGTTTGTTAAGGATAGAACGTCCGCATTGCCTTCGTCGGTCGGTCCTGCTTCAATGAGGCAGACGGTGAGGGCTGGATTCTCCGCCAGGCGTGCAGCGACAACGGAGCCAGCCGTTCCTCCTCCGACGATGATGTAGTCATACTGCTGCCTTATTTCCACAGGAGAAGCCTTCTAAAAGATAGAAAAATACGTTATCCGGTCTGCCTGAAGTTTTGGCAACTTCCTTTTGTAAGGTCATGGTCTCAGTTTATCAGAAAAGGGCAAGCCTGAACAGACATAGCCTGACGATCAGGCAGAGTGTTGCAGTTCTGGCGGAAGCCAACCTGCCAAAAATCGTGTCAATCCACCACAGGGCAAGCGCCAGGCCCCATCCACCCCCATCACCGCCCCTTGCCCCTACCGGTGCCCCCGAAATCTCGCATTCCCCCAAAACCGAACGAGACCGACCGCGTTCGAACGGAGGCGGTAGATACCGTCTGAAATGTCAAGGGGTTTGGAAAGAGATGTCCGCACCCGTGAAAACATTCAAAGAAAAAAGAAAAAGCAGGAGAGGCGCACAACGCTCCGACTCAGGCAGCCAAGCCGCTGAGTTTCTCACCGGAACGTATCGAACACGGCTAGCTTAGGAGGCCGCGTTGGGGAAGGCCAGCGCCGGGTGATAGTCCAGCCCGCTCTTCCAGACGCCGTAGACGATGTGCAGCAGCTTGCGCATCACGGCCACCACGATGACCTTCTTGGGCTTGCCAGCCGCTTGCAGCCGCTGTGCCCATGCACGCATCGGGTGACTGACCCGCTTGGCCACCAACGCACTCATGTACATCGTCTGACGCAAATCTTTGCGGCCATGTCGATCAATCTGAGCTTTGCCTCGGACCGAGGAGCCGGAGCAGTATTCTTTGATCGCCAAGCCAGCCAGCGAGACCAACGAGCCGACCTTGTCAAAGCGCGTGATCTCCCCGATATGGGCCAGCAGACGGGCAGCGGTCAGCCAGCCGATGCCAGGAATGCTCTGCAAGCGTTGCCAGATGGCTTTGAGGGAGGCATGGGCTTTGAGATGGGCTTTGATCTCACGCTCGGTGGTTTTGAACTCGGCTTGCAACGCCCCGACATGGTGGAGCACGCGCTCTTTGATGGCATCGGTCATGCGCCCCGCTTCCAGGCGATTGCGCTCCTGGCGCAGCATGTGTTGCACATCATCGCGATGGTGCAAGAGCACACGCAGGGTCAGGACCTCCGTCGGCAAGGGCTGGTAGAGGCGAGGCTGTTTTTCCTGGGCATAGCGAGCCAGCAAGTGGGCATCGAGCTTATCGGTTTTACTCCGGATATTCTGACTGCGGCGATACTCGACGAGCACCGCCGGGTTGAGCACACTGAGGAGGTACCCACGCGTAAAAAGATCAAGGGTAATCGCGTCTGAATAGCTGCCTGTGGCTTCCAGGCAGACGCGCACCTGGCCAACCGTCAGGCCAAAGGAACCCAGCCAGGCATCCAGAGCCGCAAACCCCTCAGCAGTATTGACAAAGACCTGGTGAATGGCCCGCTCACCCAGACGAAGCACGACATCCAGTTTGGTTTTCGCGACATCCATCCCAAGAGCCGCGGTCTGCACGGTTATTATCGCCATCAGAGAAAAGCCTCCTTCAAGCATATGGTAAAATACAGCAGACCAGAAGAGATGGCCTGCGGCCTGCCGATCATCCTTGGATGCAAACTCACCTCGAGGAGACGAGGGGTTTCAGATACCGTTCGATCTGCACCGCAGCCACAAGCACAGGGACCGCATCTACAGCACGAGCTGCAAGCTCAGGGGCAAGGTCAGATTCACCTCTGCTTGCGCTCTTCTGGCTTTCTGATCGGAGTATACCTGATCCCCTCTCGTTTCCCCTCCTCATAAGATACAAGGGGCAAGGGGAAGCGCAGGGATTGGGTGGGGGCCTCGCGCTTGCCCTCGTGGGGGGATTGGTTGCAAACTCATCAAGGCCCGACGTGCGCCAACGCCCATTGCGTTGCGGCGGCGAACCAGGTGGGCGCGTTTTTGTGCAAATTCAGATCGTGCCCAGCATCAGGGATCAACACGACCTGCAACTGGGCTTGTGGCGCGTAGAAGGCCGCCTCCGTTTGCTGAACTGAGTCCGCGCTACTACAGTCTGTCGCCGCTACACCACAAAAGAAGCTATCCTGCTGCCCCACAACCACCAGCACCGGAACCTGGATCTGCGCGGAGATATCATCCACGACTGGAGCAGCGAAACTCGCCACCTCGCCCGGCGTGACCGTCTCTTTCGTCGCCTCGTCAGTTGCCAGCACAGCAGGATCGGCATTGGGGAGATAATAGAAATCCTGCCCTCGTGTTCCTGGCTCCGTTGTGAGAAAGCCAGTATAGTTGACACTGAGCAAGTCGGCAGCAAAGCGTGGGTCGAGCGTCGCCGGATAAAGCGTTGTCATAAAAGATGCTATCGTGGCTGCGTTGATAGTATGCAGCATACCAGAGATGATGACCCCATCAACATCATGATAGGTACCAGCTTCGAGCCAACTAATCACCGACCCCAACGAATGGCCCACCAGCAATACTTGCGCGAAAGGTTGCGCTCCGATAGCTCCAGCGCGTAGAGCCTGCACAACCTCATGGACGGTATACGCGTTCGTAGCCATCGCAACCGTCAACTGCCCAATAGGAGGATGCGAACTTTGCCCGATGCCAATCCGGTCAATACTAAAAGTACTATAGCCAGCCGCAGTCAGAGCATGCACGTAAGAATAGGTCTCCGGCTGGTACGGGAAGTCCCAGTACACATGACCATAGGTGGCTCCTGGCACAAGCAACTGCACCGTCTTGCTCGGTCCACTGGCAGGATTGCACAACTCGCCATATATGCTGTATTGAACAGGAAGGCCACTTGCAAGCGCGACCGGCACGTAAAACGATTGACATGTTGGCAGCGTCGTGGCCGCCTGGACAACATGAAAGCCAGGCAGGATTGTTAGCACAACAACGAGGATAGAGAGAACGACCACCTTCAAGCTCAGGTGAGATTGATGGAATGTTTCGAAAGGAATATCAGAGGACATACTACTTGCTCGCTTTCTTCTACACCACACTATCTACTTTTATTGCTGAGGATTATACTGCTTCGCTCGAAAAATTGCAATATACTCACCTATATTCCTTATTTTTGATGATTGACCACGCGAACATACGCATGCTAATATGAGCCACTGCTTGACGGCAGAAAGAAAAAGCGCAAACTAGACAAAACCACAAACCTAACGTATCATTATAGCGTTGTTAAGTGACATGTGGGCTATGCAAGGAGGAAGAACTCATGCCAACCATCGAAGAACGGCTACAGGCCCTTGAGCAAGAACATACTGAACTCAAGAAAACAATCGAACTGCAAACCATCGCCATAGGCGCACTCGTTAATAAAGCTACACTGGAAAAGCTAAACGAGAAATACGATAAGATATTTGAAGCTCTGATAGCCCACGACCGTTTTACCAATGAACAACTTGCCGAATTGAGAACGCAACACATTGAAGCAGACGGGAAAATTGTCGGGCTGCAAACTGAAATGCGCCAGCGTTTCACCGAGCAGGATAACAGAATCGCAGGGCTGGATAGCAAGGTTGCAGGGTTGCAAACTGAAATGCGCCAGCGTTTCACCGAGCAGGATAACAAAATTGCAGGACTAGACAGCAAAGTCGCAGGACTAGACAGCAAAGTCGCAGGACTGCAAACTGAGATGCGCCAACGCTTCGCAGAACATACAGCTCTTTTTCAACAACATACCACACTCCTTCAACAAATTCTTGCACGTCTACCAGAATAGACTAACAAGGCTTGTTACCCAACATGAGGCATACTAGTTATGCCTCATTTTTGTTGCATCAATTGACATCATCTTTGACAAAAGAGAGCACACCAGCCCTTCGTACCGACCAGCTTGCAGCGCGTCCAATTTATTGCCCGTTCTTCCCATCGTGCCTGCTGAATGATGCCACCGCGTTCTGATCGTCCCAAAGGCTCTCCGTGGCGCGTTCTTCGCTAGGTAGGATAACACGTTCGGGCCAGGACAGGCAATAAATTGGACGCGCTCAAGCGAGTCGGTACGAAGTCTAGTCACCATACAGTCTACAGAGAAAACTGCTAAGTTTTGCACTGAATCCCAGGCCGTACTATATTCTCGTTCCTGGTATGTTATAATGACCAAATATAGTTCAATTGTGAGTAAATTGTAAGAGTCTGCATCTATGGAAAATGTTGTACCTGGTGCTCTACAGCGACTGCGGGCCGCTGATATTATTCGTATGGCAGGGCTAACTACGGCGTCGTTAGGGCAGGAATACTGCCGCATTGGAGCAGTGCATAGCACCCACCGTCAGGAAGCACGTATTAGCGGGATTGTCGATGTTCCTTACACGCAAGGCGATAGAGCAACCCCCTCGCCAAGCGATCCCAAAACCACTACGAAACTCCACCATTACCAGGTCGAAGTTGAGATGCCAGGCCCCACTAAATGGGTCAGCACCTGTCTTTGTGGCCATAACGCAGCCACGCTCTGCCCACACGCAGCCGCACTGCTCTATCAATGGTTAGCACACCCCGCCGCTTTCGTTTCCGTAGCCGCGCCAACGTCTCCCGCTGAAGAGACAGCCGAGCAAGAGCCTGCGCAAGAAAACACGCCAGGCACCAGGGCAGGACGTGCCTTCAAGGCGGCCAGGCCCATCGTCGTCCCGCGAGGCTCCGCTCCGCAGACCAACACCATCGATATCCTGCTCCAGCTTGGATTGAGCGACCTGCGCGGCATTGCCCGCGAATACGAGCTTGCCCCCAATGGGCTGAGCAAGCAGCAACTCACCGATGCTATTATGGCAGCATTGAGCCAGCCAGAAGCTGTACGCAAGACCGCGACCACCCTGGAAAAGCCACAGCGCCAGTTGCTGGCCGCCATTGCTCTGGCAGGCGGCTCGGTCACCGATGAGGAGCTGCGCGGGCTGTACGAACGCTTCTCGCTGGGCCACGCCAATCAACTGCAAGGCATCCTGCTCACGCTGCAAAACAAGGCCCTGCTCTTCCGCACCAGCCTGAACAGCCCCGCACAACAGCGCGGCAGTTTGAGCGGTGGGCTGCTTGATATCGGCTGGTACGTGCCGATGGAAGTGCGCACAGCCCTGCGCGTTATGATACCCAGCACGCCGTATCATGTTGAGCAGGCCAACGAACGTGGCGAGCTTCCAACCATTCGAGCAGGCGAACCGTACGGCCTGCTGGCGGATTTGCTCCTGATCGCTCGCGCATTGGATGGTTATCGGCTCGATCATGATGACGAGCGACACGAGCGCGGTAGCTCCCCACGTCTCCCCGACGCATTCACGTTCCCGCGTACCCTCACCTCAGCAATCAGCGACAGCTCCGTCACCGTCCCACCACCGACGGACACGCCCTCATCATCGCTGCTCACCACCTTGCAAGCGTCGGTGCCGCGCCCCCCCGCGTTTTTATGCTTCGCCGTGCGCCTGCTGCGTCTGGCCGATATTTTGCATAAAGATGATAGTGGCACGCCGTACCTGCGCATCTTGCCTAACGCCGCCCAGTTGTTGCTTGGCCCCGCTCGCGCTGATGTGGCCCACGACCTCTTTGAACTGTGGTTGATGCAATCCTCGTATGGAGAACTCTTTGACCTGCGAGAAGAGGGGCTACGCTTATGCTGCCGCTCAACCGCGCTCAACCTGCCCATTCTACGTTCAGGGGAGCTGGATTCAGAAAATAGCGAGGCGCGGCAATCGGTGGTCGCGCTGCTAGCCCAGGCTCCGCTTCAGCAGTGGATCAGTTTCCAGAGCTTCTCCCGCTTCGTCTATCGCCTCAACCCGCTCTTCCTGCAAAAGCGCCAACGCCTCTACTCCACGCCGCACTGGTGGCTAGAGCAAGAAGAAGGGCGACCGCTGCGCCCCATGCAACTGGGCGATTGGTTGCGGGCCGATGTTTTCTACCTGGCCCACCTGCTGCTCGGTCCGCTTCACTGGTGGGGAGCCTGCGATGTGGCCCTCTCCAACGAAGGCCGCCTGCTCGCGTTTCGCCTCACCCCTATGGCTGGCTGGCTCTTAGGTGGGATAGCCCTGGATGAGGAAGTGGTAGCCCATGATTACCGTACTCTCTCCGACTCGTTAGAAGTAATAGATACAGAGGAAATGCTCGTCACCTGTTCCGCGCGTGCCTGGCCAATGATCGAAGTCATGGAGACCTTCACGGTAGCAGCAGGAGTGCGACCTGACCGTCTGCGCTACCGCCTGACGCCGAAAGCATTGGGCGAAGCCCTGAGCCAGGGGAAACACCCGACGCAGCTCCTGAAACTGTTGCGTTCGCTTGCCACCAACGGCACGGCGCAGGACGCTCCGTTGCCGCTCATGATTGCACAACTTGAACGCTGGATCGCCAGCTACGGGCGTGTACGTATTTACACCGGAGCCACGCTGTTGGAGACAATGGATAGCACTGTGATGCGCGAACTTTCCGTCACGACTTCACTGGACGAACAGATCGTGCAGGCTATTCACCCAACCTTGTTTGTGCTCAAAAAGCCGGGTGCCGAGCGGGTCATTGACGAACTGAAGCGTCGTGGCCAGACCCCTCTCTTACACGACGAGGAATTTTGATGGAACAGAGTGATCTTGATCTGCTGCAAACGGTGCCAGGCTATCATCTGCAATCAATGATAAAGGTTCGCCGAGTGCCCATATCGTTGAAAGTCCAGACGAGCGAGTCAGCCGCCAGCACATCCGCATCCTCTGATGTCTTTTCCGCCAACATGCTCGAAATCGCGCAGCATCTCCTCGCCCCCGCCGCGCTTGCCAACGCATTGCAGAGCCTGGACCCTCTGGAGACTGCGATCCTACGCGAGCTGGTCTCCTGCGGAGGACGAGCCAATAGCCGCGATCTCGCACTCTACTTTAGCAACGCAGGCTTGCTTACCAGCGAAAAAACGACTCACGGGCAGCCAGAAACGCCACGTTCTCAACCAGGGCTATCCGTGCAATATCCGGTCCCGCAGCCTCACGGCGTCTTCGAGCTAGCATTGCGACACTTGCTCGTCCTGGGGCTGGTCTTCTGGGGCAAGCAAACAAACTTTGTGGGACGCGATTATGCCAACGGCATTCACGACGGAGTGCTGATCGTGCCTCTGGCGGTGCGGGAGGCGGTAGAAGCGCAATGGGAACCGCCGCAAAATCAGCTCGCGGACCAGAGCCTGGAAGAAGTGGGCGAGCTGGCCCGCGAGCTACAACGTACGCTCTATCTCTACTGGTCGATGGTCGCCTCGTTGCGCGAAGGGCTGGCCCTGGTTCACAACGGCTTGCTCTCTCGTTCCGCCTTGCGCCATGTGGTGGAACATATGCATATCCAGACCCATAGCGACCAGGTCCGCGTAGAGAGTGATGTCCCGCGCCTGCTCTTCATCCGTCTGCTGCTGATGCAACTTGGACTATTACAGGAGCGCCGCAACGCTTTGCACGCCGCACCAGCCGAATCTTACTTCGCCCTGCCATTGCTCGAAAGGGCGCGTCGTTGCTATCGCCTCTACGTAGAAACGCCCTTCTGGAATGATCTCCTGTACCTGCCAGAAGTTAACGTCCGGCCAGGGCCGGCGCAACTCGACCCGGTCCATGAAGAAGTCATTCGCTCGCGTGAGGCACTGATCGAGCGGCTGATACAGCAACCACTGGGGGAGTGGCACGCCATCTCCGCTTTGATCGCCCGCACC
>DASTZT010000314.1:0-5975 GCA_035764225.1 Ktedonobacteraceae bacterium | reverse complement strand
TCCGCTCGTTTTCCTGGACGGTCACGTCTATTTTTCCCTGTATGATATGCTGGCTGTTCATCGGCGGACCGCTTCCTGTTCGCTCATCAGCGTGCGCAGGCGGGCTTTGGCCTTAGCACGGCGCTCTTGATAGGCAGCTTTGCTCAATTTTCCCGCCTCAAAGGCTGTATCCAGGTCTAATAGTTCTTGTAGCAACGCCTGTCGCCGATCCTTCGTCGTCGCTTTCCCTTTATCCTTCGCTGGAACAGCGACACGGCGGCGATTGCGATAGATAAACCAGGTCACGGTCAGCAGGGACAACATCAGCAATAGCGCGACGATCAGCCAGATATTGCCAGGGTTAAGCACGGCAGGCTTGGTAGCTAAAGGTAATCCTTCCAGATTTAGATGCACCTCTTGATTAGAACGTAGCGCACTGGTTTTGAAGAGACGATAGGGGTGCTGATCGGCGGTAATCACGCCCTGCGAGGTCAACGCGCCCGAACTGGCATGCACCTCTGGCGGAACCAGAAACGATAGCGACACCGTTGGAAGCATCACCGTATAGCTAAAATCGTAGCTTGAGGTCGTATACGGCACTTCAAAAGTAAAGGCAAACTGGGTATCTCCGGGAAGCAGGGCCGCGTCAGTGGCAAAACCACCATTTACCTGGATTACCTGGTAGCCGTCAAAGCCGTTGCTTAACGTAATATTGCGAGCGCCACGCGGCAACGAAAAGGTGAGCGCATTGGGCCGACCCTTGCTAGCATCAAGCGAGCCAACAAAGGTATGCGTATCCAGGTTCTTAAAGGAGAATATTTCTGAAACGACAAACGAGCTTTTCTGCGCATCCGCCGCGTGTAATAGCGCCGTCGCTTGCACGATGGCAATGTTAGCAGTGCTTGAGGTGGCCTGATAGACCGTCAGGTTAAGCTGCTGCTCAGGCTTGCTATCCAGCGAAACAACATCGCTTACGTACTGCGCACCCTGATAACGTATAAAAATGGCGTAGCTGATGGTCTTATCGGTTGCCAGTTGCGGGAAAGAGAACGCGCCATGATTGTCGGTGGTTGCAGTTGCCAGATCCTGCGCATTGCTGCCCTGAGCCATTTGCAGCGTCACCACCTGTCCAGCAAGGGGCGTATTATGCGCCGAGCCATCCAATAGTTGACCGAAGATCCGACCATTGCCACCTGCCGCGTGGGCTGGCATAGAGGCAACCGAGCAAAAAGAGATTACGAGAACAATTAAAACAGCAACTTGCAAGATGTATCTCGCTGCACTGCCGATCAACGCTACTAATACGCAGGTAGGGGCAATCCCTTGCGGTTGCCCTGTGCCCCATGATTGCCCTCCTCGCGGTTGCCCTGGGCAGGGGCCAGTCCTGCCCCTACTCGGTTTGTTCATTTTCCCCCCTCATCTGGCGCAACTGATCTTCAATCTCCTCGTCGATCTCCTGCTCGTGCTCATAGCGCGACTTCATAGCGACCAGCGCCCGCCGCATATATCGCTCACGCAGCGAACGATAATCGCTCTCCGCGATATTGCCGAGCTGGTAGTCAAGCTCAACCTCTTGCAAAGCAGTGCGTGCCGTCTGCTCTCGCTCCTCCGGCACTGCGTTCTCGTCCGCAGGCGTGGTCGTTACCTGTACGTTTCCAGATGTGCGCTGAAGCAGCGGATAGAGCACAAAGGCCAGCGATAACACTCCCAACGCAATCGCAACAACAATTGACATCACTGCGCCTCCGTTTTGTAACGCCTGAAGAGCACATCGCCATCAGCAAGCTCCCGTTCGAGCTGCATGCGGTAGCGTTCGAGTTCGGCCTCGTCGATATTCGCCATAGCTCTGTCATTCTCATTCAATCCAGTAGCCAGACGATGGGAAGGAGTGCGCCATTCTCGCAAGGTGAAATAGATGATAACCATGCCGACAAGCAGCAGGGCAATGGGCGTTAACCATACCAGCAAGGAAAAACCCTGCCAGGGAGGCGACCAGACGATCTGCTCACCATAGGCTTCGACAAAATATTGGATCACCTCTTGCTCAGACTTGCCCGCTTGCAACTGCTGGCGAATGACTGCACGCATCTGCTGGGCCAGCAGCGAAGGCGAATCGGCCACCGATTCGCCCTGGCAGATCGGACATTTTAACTGCGACGCCACATCATGCACGCGCTGGTCAAGCGTCGGCTGCTTTGGCCCGGCCAGATAAACCGCCGACCAGATGGCCGCAATTACTGCGACAATGGCGAGCACCAGGAAAAGCGAGCGCCTCTGATTCATACAACCGCTCCCTTCTCAATCCCTGTTGGCTGCGGTTCCGTGGCACGCGTCGCCTTAGGTACGCGAGCGGTGGCAAGGCGCGTGCTCACAGGCCACCAGCATAGCACTCCGCCAAGCAGCATCAACAAACCACCAAACCAGACCAGCGGTACCAGCGGATTAATAAAGACGCGAATCGTTGCCTGTGATGCGCCGGTCCAGTCCGCTAGAAATACGTAGAGATCGGTGAGACCAAAGGTTGTAATCGCGATCTGGCTGGCTGGCTGGTCGCCGAAGTTGCGGTAGAAGGTACGACCGTGATAGATATAGCTCTGGAGTTGCCCATCGCGCCAGATTTGCAGTTGCGAGGCAATGCTTTCGTGATCTTGCTCCTTATCATCGATATTGCCCAGGAAGGTCAGACGATAGCCCGCTACATTCATATCCTGTCCGACCTTGAGCACGGCATCCTGTTGCAACTGGAAAAAGTGCGACCCGATGATCCCGACGGTGAGCAACACCATCCCTAGATGAACAAGGTAGCCGCCGTAACGCTGGCGATAGCGATTGAAAAGCATATAGAGCGCCTTCACATACGGTTCGCCATGCCCATGTCGCACACGCACACCACGCCACAGCTCATACAGGATAGCGGCAGCGGTAAAAGCGCAGATCGAAAAGCCAATATTAGCCAGAATATCAGTCACGCCCATCAGGGGCAGCACAGCCGCGCATACCGCCGTGATGATTACCGGGACGCTCAAATTGCGCCACAAGGCCGCCATCGAGGTGCGCCGCCACGCCAAAAGTGGTCCCACGCCCATCGCCAGAATCAATAAAGCCAGCAACGGACTGATTACCTGGTTATAAAATGGCGGTCCCACCGTCATCGTTTGACGGCGAATCGCGGCTGAAATCAGCGGAAAGAGTGTCCCCCAGAGAGTGGCGAAAGCGATCCCAACCAGCAACAAATTATTGAGCAGGAAAACGCCTTCACGCGAGACGACCGAGTCAAATTCTTGCTCCGGGCGCAACTTTGGCAAGCGGAAAAGGAACAGTCCGGTCGAGAAAACAATCACGATGATGAGAAAGACCAGGAAGTAGACGCCGATATTAGAGTACGCAAACGAGTGGACGGAGCTGATAACGCCACTACGCACCTCAAACGTACCAAAAATGGAGAGCGCGAACGAGGCAATTACCAGGGCCAGATTCCAGATTTTGAGCATGCCGCGCCGCTCCTGCACCATCGTGGAGTGCAGAAACGCCGTTGAGGTTAGCCAGGGAAGCAGGGCGGCATTCTCCACCGGGTCCCATCCCCAATAGCCACCCCAACCGAGCACATGATAGGCCCACCATGCGCCGAGGATCAATCCCACCGTCTGAATCGTCCAGGCCGCTAACGTCCAGCGTCGAATAGCACGCAGCCATTCACTGCTGAGCCTTCCGGTTACCATAGCAGCGACGGCAAAGGCAAAGGGCACGGAGAAACTCATATAGCCCATCAACAGCATCGGCGGATGTACCAGCATCCCTGGGTCCATCAAGAGCGGATTCAGACCGTTGCCATCGCCGGGCGTAACGGCCATGCGCACAAAGGGATTGGAGACGGTAGTCAGCACGATCAGGAAAAAGGCTTCGATCCCCATCAGCGTCGCCACGACATAAGGCACCAGCTCGGCGGGAGCGCGTTTGGCAGAAAAAAGAAAAATTGCGGAGAAGACTGAGAGCATCAAAGCCCAGTAGAGCAGCGATCCCTCCTGCCCACCGTAAAAAGCTGCTGCCGTGAAGTACCAGGGCATGGATAAGCTGGACTGCTGCGCCACATAGCTCACGCCAAAATCGTGCGTCAGAAACGAGGCCACCAGAGCGACAGATGCCAGCACCACCAGCACAGTCACCACTAGAGCGCCACGCCTGGCGCTGGCAACGAGCGCAGGCATATCACGCATGGCACCTACTACGGCAGCAATGATGGTATAGCAAGCGAAGCCTAACGCAAGTATCAGTGAGATAATACCGAGATCTGAAAAATACACAATTTTTCCTCAATCAAGAGTGGTAGCTTGACTACTTACTCGTTGGCGTTGCAGACTGAAATTTCGACGGACACTTGGCTAACAACGTCTGAGCCTGAAACGGTCCCTGACCGGTATAGCGTCCCTCCACCACAACCTGAATACCCGCCTGGAAAATATCAGGCACCACCCCGCTATAAGTCACAGGCAAGCTGCGTGTGCCATCAACGATCACGAACGTAACCAGTTCTTTCTGGTCATTGCGCACAATCGAGCCTGCCTGCACAACGCCCGCAACGCGCACGGCTTGCGTGGTGCAGATGGTACAATGTTGCAGTTCAGATACCGTCATATAGTAGACCGCGTTGGCCTGGGTATTGGCAAAGACAAGATAGACAACAGCGCCCAATATCGCGATCCCGGCCAGCAGGAAGCTGAGCGGGAGTCGCTTACGTGGTCGCTTTGATTGCTCCTCCACTTCCGGCATAGTCAAAGCTGGCTGCACAATACGACCTCCATCAATGTGGCGCGATAGTCGCCTCAAACAGACCGTTGAGGAGCGCGCCTAATATAAATACACATATTCCCAGGGCTAGCACCAATTGCGGAGCAGCTTTAGAGAGCCGCGTCGTGCGTTTCGCTAACCGACGTATATTACTCTGTCCGAGGTAAATTGCTAAAACAAACATCCCTAGAGCAATTGCGATCTTTAATAGCAGGATCACCAGATAGGACAGACCTAGCGTTGTCTGCGTCAGGCGATCAAAGGTGAGATAAGCCCCTGTCAGCAGCAGCACACCCATACAGATATTGACCAGGCGTTTAAATGCAGCCGCAATCTGCGCACTCACCGCTGGAGCGACACCACCAGCGCGTAGAGCTGGCATCACTGCGATCAGGTATAGCAGGCTGCCACCCACCCAGGCGGCCCCCGCCAGTATATGCACCGAACGAACAAGCCACCGTATCTCTAGCATTGCCTCTATCTGCCTCTGCCGCCTTCTCTAACGGCCCATCTTCGCCATTTCAAGCTGCAATCCCTGCTGAGTCAACGGAAAAACCCACTTGGCTACCACAATGCCATCGCGGTTAATAAAAACCGTCTCAGGAAAGCCGGTCACGCCATAATTGATGGCAGTCGAGCCATCGATGGTGTCCTGCACATTGAGGTAGCTAATTCCGTACTTTTGCAGAAATTTTTGCGCATCGCTGGTCTTTTCCGGCCCATCAATGCCAATAAAAACAACATCTTTCGCCTGCAAGCCCGGCCACGACTTTTGCAAAAACGGCGCTTCCTGATTACAGGGATCGCACCACGAGGCCCAGAAATTCAAAATCACCTGCTTCCCTTTGAGGTCTGCGAGATGAATTTTACCCGCGCTACTATTTAATGTGGACAGCGTAAAATCTGGCGCGGCTTTGCCAACCAGGGGGCTATTGATATCGCCAATGCCACTGTCGCTATTGGTATTAGTGTGAGCCTGGTTCTGCGCAGGCGTCAGGAGCTGCGTCCAGAGCAATACCAGCAGGGCAGCATTTATGATACTCACCACCACAAAAATCGTAATGCTCCGCTTGCGCGATCTCTTTCGGATTGCGTCCTGCTCCGCTATCGGCTCCTGAGTTGGCACCTCAGCAGGGGCAACGCCATTTATCTCCATAAGTCATAATTCCCGCATAGTAAACAACATCAGACTGATTATTGCGCCTGAGCCT
>DASTZT010000313.1:0-10288 GCA_035764225.1 Ktedonobacteraceae bacterium | reverse complement strand
TCTGCTCGGTTTCTACGTCGAGCGCGCTAGAGAGGTCGTCAAAGACCAGCAGTTCGGCATTGCGCACCAGCATGCGGGCGGCAGCAGTGCGCTGAACCTGACCACCGGAGAGCTTGACTCCTCTCGTGCCTATAAGCGTTTGCAAGCCGTCCGCAAATCCTGCTATATCGCGTTCCATCACTGCAAGGTGAATAGCGCTGGGTAGATCAGCATCACGTTCCGACCAACCCAGCGCAATGTTTTCTTTGAGCGTTTCGCTGAAGAGTTGCGGTACCTGGGGCGTATAAGCACTATAAGGCGGTATAAAGAAGCTGGCAGGCTCGTCGATGATCTGCCCATTCCAGCAAATCTCCCCTTTCTCTTTTGGCAATAACCCCAAAAGCACACGCAAGAGGGTGGTTTTGCCTGATGCTACCCGCCCGGTAATGACGGTGAGCGAGCCACGCCGCACATGTAGATTGATCCCATCAATGCCTCGTCCGCTCTCAGGATAACGATAGGTGAGGTCGCTTGTTTCTAACATTTCCAGTTTATGAACATCTGTCCTGGTGGTAGCCGTAATCTCTGGTATATCTCCACTTAGATAAAGAGGATGATGTGTAACAAGTGCCTGGATAGGCGCGTCCTGCAATAGAGCGACCATGCGCTCAACGGAGACGCGCGTCTGTGTGTACTGTGCCAGCAGCATGCCGAACGCTTGCGTAAAAGAGGCAACAAAGCCCAGGTAGTAGATAAAAAGTGCCAGGTCGCCAATGCCCAGGTGAAAGGCTTTTAAATTAAGGGCTGCGAGAATAAGGATAAAGCCGATACCCAGCCCGACGGTGTTCCCCATCACCGATTGTAATGTGTCCGTGAGCACGGTATCTTTCAACATCAAAACGCGTCGCCGCTCATTAAGCTGGTGAAAGTGCGCCACGACAGAAGGTTCGGCTCCGGCGACCTGAATCGCCTGAACTGCCCTGAAAATCTCCCCAATGGCACTGCTCACGCGTCCGGTGGCTTTGCGGCTGGCTACGCGATACCTCTCCAGACGTGGCCTCATTCTCTGGGCAATGGCGATAACGCAACCTAAAGGTACGAAAACCAGCAGGGTTATCTGGATATTGATGCTGAGCAGAGTGAAAAACGCGATGATGGAAAAAAGCAATAGGCCTGCCACTCCCAGGAGTAAAACTAGTACCTGCTCTATGTTGGTAATGTCGTCACGAAAGCGATTGAGCGCTTCTCCCACCGATCCCGGTAGGGCTCGTGCGCCAGGTCGAGCCAGAATATGTGCTAGCAGATTACGACGAAGTAATGCTCTTATTGAGAAAAGGTAAAGCTGGCGCGCCCATCCCTGTCCGCGTATGACGAAGAAGCGTGCTACTGCGACCGCAATCATCAGTGCAATTAACGTCCAGACATCGGGGCCAAGCTGTCTGCTTTTTGGTAATGTGTTAAAAAACGCCTGAATGACGTAACCAAACGGGATACGTGAGAGGAAGAAGAGCACCGTACAGATTGCATCGACTATATAGAGCCAGGGTCGGTAACAGATGAGACGCCAGAGAAATTGATACGTTTTCATGCTCGTACCTCCTCTAATCCGGTCTGCAACAACTGATAGAAGCGTGAGGTGGGGTCGGTTGCCAGCACATCTCTGGCTCCGTATTCGACGATCTGTCCATCCTCCAGCACCATAATCTCGTCCGCACGCTGGATCGTGCTCAGGCGATGCGCGATGATGATGCCAGTTCGATTAGTGAAGAGCTTGCTTACCGCTTGCTCGATCAAACTCTCAGTCGCAGGATCGAGGCGCGACGATGCTTCATCGAGAATGACGAGACCGGGGTTGGTGAGGAAGATGCGCGTGAATGCGAGCAACTGAGCTTCGCCTGCGGATATGCCCTCTCCGTCGGCTCCCAGTTCGGTATCCAATCCTTTAGGGAGTCCGTTATACCACGAGGTCAACCCAACCATGTCGAGTACTTCTAGAATGAGAGCATCCTCGATAGTGCGATCAAAAAAGGTGAGGTTATCGCGCACTGAGGCATGGAAAAGCTGGATATCCTGCGTGACCATCCCAATACGCTTTCTCGCATCCCGTAGCGATGCCGTCTGGATGGGTACGTCTCCCAGGCTGATCTTGCCTGACTGTGGATCGTAGAGTCGGAACAGGAGGCGAGCCAGGGTGGTCTTGCCGCTGCCGGTCCTTCCCAGCACGCCCAGGACTTTCCCTGGTTGAACGTGAAAGGTGAGATGATGAAGCACCAGCTCATCAGGAGCATAGCCGAAAGTTACATCGTGGAAATCTACAGAGAATGCTCCGGCAGGCAATGGAGTTCCGCTCCCGTCTTTAAGGGCTGATGGAGTGTGTAGCAGCTCCTCAATACGTTGAATGCATGCCGTAGCCTGCTGGAAATCCTGTAATTGCTCCTGAAGTTGGTTGATTGGCTGAGATAAGCGGTCCGTGTAAGCAAACATCAGGTAAACGGTCCCGACGGTAATCGCGCCTGTGCTCCAGAGGTAGGCTCCCAAAGAGAGGGCAATGCCACTGCCGCAGATGAAGAGTAGCAATGTTGTCGCTCCCATCAAATTGCTCGCTAGCAGGGCTTTGCGGTTGATTGGCAGCCAGCGGCGTGATAACAGGTAGAAGCCGCACATCACAAAGCTTGTCGCGCCATTGGCTCGCATATCTTCTGTTCCTGCCAGATGCTCTCCCAGGAAGCCAAAAAGGTCCGCGATTACCTGTCGGTTGTTCTTCCATAAGGGAACGGAGCGACGATTCAAATACATCAGGATCAGGGAGACAGTGATAGAAAACGCCGTCATTACCACCCCTACACGCCAATCGATCAAAAAGAATAGGATCAGGATACCAAGCAGCATAATCACACTACCAAGGAGGTTAATAACAAATTGAGAGAAAAAATTCGAGAGCGTATCAACATCGCCATCAATGCGTTCTATTAATTCACCGGGCGTACGCGCTTTATGAAAAGCCATATCCAGGGAGAGGCAATGGGCGACCAGGTCTGTGCGCAATTGATTCGTCGCCGTCCAGGCCACGTTTTCACTGAGATACGAGGTCGCAATAGCGGTCCCCTGGCTCAAAAGGGTAACGCCGATGAATATTACTCCTGCATAGATGAGCAAGACAGAGACACCACCATTGGTGGCGGTATCAATGAAGTATCTCAAAATTTGCGGACTGAGCAGTTGTAATCCGGTGCCAGCAAGCAGAGAGACTGTCATCAACAGCACTCTCCACCACTGTGGTTTGAGATACATCACCAGTAACGCCAGGTAACGTTTGAGGGACAGATGCATAGATTACTCCTTTTTGTGAGGTATATACTGAAGGCAGGTAAAGTATTACAAAAGATGTTACAAACTCAGCTCGGTTATAAAAATACACGATAGCGTGCCAGAAAACATCGGCCTTTGGAACGATGTGCATTTTTCAAAAGTTGTGCTATAATAGGGCCGTAATCCCCTAGATGCTGATCATTCTCCCTTGTCAATCACAATCTATGCTATTGTGTTCCCATAGAGAAGCAAGTGCCATTCTGCAACTTTATATAGAGGGGGACGTAATTGAAGAAAATAAAGATATTTAACTAATGCAATTGCAGGAGAGAGATAATGTTTTCGTATCAGCGCAGCTCTTCACAAAAGTTTCTCATCTGGCTTGGTGTGACAGTGTTAGGAACGCCCTTAGCTGTCTGGTTCGCTTTTTTAGTTGCGCAGTATGCATCATTATGGGCATTTGTTTCTGCTTTTACTATTGGCCTGGTCATCTGGCTTACGATTTGCGCGGGTGTGCGAGCACTGGCCCGATGGTTAGGGCTGCGTACTACCCTCATAGAGGCAGGAATGTTTTTGATAAGCATACCGCTTGCATATGTGTTCGCAAAAGCAACATCTTCTGCATTAGTCTTTTTCTGGTTCTTTGCCTTCTGGTCTATACTGAGTGGACTGCTCACCAGGAGCGGACGAGGAATGTACGTAGCGTTGCACCTTGCCAACTGGCTTTTCTTCGTGGGAATCTTTGCAGCATTTGGACTTGCCCCGTATAATAGCTTTCCATTTCTTGCTATCCCTCTGGGTATTATGATAATCTTGTTGGGTCTCTATCGACCAGTAACCAATCGGCTGGTATTATTCCCCTTTATGCACCACGAACCATCAAACCCTGCCGGTCCAAAACCATCTCCCTCCGAGAGAGCATATGAAACAGGCTATCAGGCTTCATACGAGGAGGGTGGAAGATCTTATACCTATTCGAGCGAGCAGGAAAAACCAATAGCCCGATATCCATCGGGAACTATACAGCAGCAAAAGCAGTAAGAAAATTTTAAAAAAGGAAGTTTATGGTAGCACGACCCGTAATTTTGCTGGATAACGGTGGCGTGATGAACGATAACCAGCTGTGTGGCGAGCAATGGCCGCCGCTTGTTGGCGAGTTTTTCACGCCCAGGCTTGGAGGAACGGTCTCCGCCTGGGCGGATGCCAATCGTATGGTTATCCAGCACATCTTAGAACGCGCGAACTGGCTTCAGCGTACGCAAATGTCCTCTGACTACGCAAGTTTCCAGTGCCGATACTGGCTAGACTGGTTAGGTGGAATGGCCCGGCTCGTAGGAGTATCACTTCCTTCTGATGAAGAATGCGTTCGGCTTTCACGCGAGGCCGAGGACTATGTCACTCTTCGCGTGCGCTCCGCTTTTCCTGGTGCGGTCGAGGCAATACGGTATTTGCATACGCAAGGTTATACTCTGCATACAGCCTCTGGCGAACCTTCGATCCATCTGGCACCTTGTCTCGAAGTGATGGGGGTCCGTCACTGCTTTGGACAACTCTACGGCGCAGATTTGCTCGATACATTCAAGGAAGGGCCAGCATACTATAGACGGCTTTTTGCCGATCTTCAAGTGACCCCTGCTGATACACTGGTTGTGGATGACCGTCCTGATGCCATTGCCTGGGCACGGTCGCTTGGTGCGAGTACCGTACTCGTTGGGTCCGCCAGTGGTACAACGTGCATTAGTAGTCTGGCAGAGCTACCCGCGCTACTGCAACAGATTGTATAGCTACGTTCGTTCTATGAGGATATATCGGGATAGATGCAAGACGACAGTGCATTTTTTGCCTCGCTCATAGAAGAGCGATATGAGGTACAGGAGATACAACTGCACTCGCTCAGTCAGTATAGTTTCGACTGGCGTGGTATCTATCGTGTAGAACACAGTGGCAATCAGCCCTGGGTTTTACGAGCCTGCCGCCAAGATGGTGTTGAGAGCTGGTTGCTCAAACCAGCGGCTATCCTGCTTTTCCTGGAACAACAAGGTTATCCCGCTCCTCGCGTGGTCCGCACGCTCTCTGGTGATCTCGTTGGTGCAGCCAAGCAGTGGTGGACGCTTATGATCACATATATTGAAGGCGCTCAGGCGAATTACGCGCTAGAGAGCCTGCGTATGCAAGGAAGTATAGCCGCGCGGCTCCATATGTTGCATGTTGATGATGCCGCGCCTACAATCCCGTCCATCCAGGCTTCGTGGAAGCATCCACAGGAGGCTGTGCCTGAGTGCTTACGGTTACTTGATCTAATATGTGATAAAGTTCCACCGGAGCTACAAACGTTCTACAATCAAGTTTCAGCAACCCTTGAGCGTATTCAACAGGCGGCGAGTTTGCCAATCACCATCATTCATGGTGATTGTTGGCCCGGTAACGCCGTACAAACTCCCGATGGGAATATTGTGCTCATTGACTGGGATGGAGCAGGCTACGGGCCTCCGGTGCTTGATATTGGTGGCCTCTTACTCACCTGCCATTTCAATCAACCCCACTACCCTCAAATCACTCCCGATCCCTCTTTAATCTCCGCCGTTGTCGAAGGGTATTGCCAGCAACGAACTCCTACATCTGCGGAGCTAGAAATGTTGGTCGAGGCCGTTCGTTTCAACAGCGCCTTCCACTTTGCACGTAATTGCCAATCTATCCTGCAAGATCATTGGCGAGAAAATACGGGGCTTCAGAAGTTGCAAATGCGCTACGATGTTGCCGAGGAGATTGCCTTGATCGCGCGGCAACGTTTTGAGCAGTTAGGGTAATTCTGAAGCTCTAGCCCCTCTTATCCGTTTTAATTTATTCCTTCATCTGTTCTGTCAGCCTAATGAATCATAGGCTCCGTTCTGAGGGCAGGTTTGCCCTCTTTTCGATCTATGCGTTACACTTGAGGTATGGTTGGCGCTATGGCACAACGTGGTTTTTGTATCACGGATTTAAATAGCTTTATGGCTATATGAAATCGGAAAGAGGTTTTCATCATGACTACCGACAACCCACAAATTGAAGAGATTCGTCACAAGGTGCGCACTTCCTACGATGCACTCACGCACCTGATTGAAGGTCCGCTTGCTCAAGTCGATCCAAAGCAACTCTACCGCTCACCAGGCGGGGAAGAATGGACAGTGATGGAAAATCTGGCTCATATTGTCGAGTTTATGCCCTATTGGGCTGATGAAGTCGCGAAACTGGTGGCTCAGCCTGGACAGAACTTTGGGCGTACGATGCAGCATGAAGGCAGGCTACGCGCCCTTCAGGAGCATGCCCATGATAGTTTGCAAGAGGCCCGGACTCTGCTTCCACAGAGCTACGCCCACCTGGACCGAGTTCTAAGCTCCCTCAAGGAGAGCGATCTGGAATTGACCGGGCATCATTCAAAATTTGGCGATAAAAAACTTGCGTGGTTTATCGAAGAATTTATAACCGAGCACCTTGCTAGCCACCTTGAACAATTGAAGAGTTGCCTCTGAGGCAGTAACGCTCGCCGAGCCGCTTGCTAACACTTTATCATCTTGCACGCAAAGTCCTCAACAGCTGGTATAGGTGCCCCACGAGCAGGGCACCTATCATCTCGCTACACCGATATATTGCGAATGGTTGGCACATCATTAATAGCTTTTGGCTATAAGAAATACCACCTCTCGGCCCTCCACTCCCCCGCTTCGTAAAGCATTTTTCCCACGTTCTCATACAATAATCTCGACTATATCTCCATCCTCTACGGGATGAGATCGGCCAACCAGCTGACCGTCAAAGCGAGCTGAAGAACCCCAGATGCGAGCGTTACGACAGGTTGCGCCTATCTCCTTGTGGATTTGCATGGCAACATCCGCTATTGTCACTCCTGGCAGCAATGCAAGCGGCTCCTCTTCAACTTGCTTTTCGTGGCGCAGATAGACGCGAATCAGGCCGGTCAACTTCCATACCGCTTCCTTGAAGGCGTCAAGGCTCTCGTCGTCGATGATCGAGACACCTATCACCTCCATCTCCGCAGCCGCAGTCCGCAACTTTGCTAGATCGTGTTCGCCCGCTTCATCCATCTTGGTGGCAGCGAGGATAGAGGGCAGGTCAATACCCGCCGCGCTGACCTCCGCCTGCACCTCTTTGAGCACGTCAAAAGATGCCCGCACATCCTGGCAATAGACGATAGCATCGGCGGAACGCAGCACACCAAGCAGAGCACGCCCGCCTCCGCGATCTTCATTCGCACCCTTAATCAAGCCAGGGATCTCGACGAGTTGGACAAGTACCCCCCCAATACGCGTGAGCGAGGCAACCGGGCGCAGTGTGGTAAAGGCGTAATCACCAATTTTGATCTGGACATGTGAGAGGGCATGGAGCAACGATGATTTGCCAGCATTGGGCGCTCCTACCAGGGCTATCTGGGCCACACCTTCACGGCGCACCGCAATACTATCGCGATGCACAGCATGCGAACGCACATGTGTCTCTTCTATCTGCTCCTGTACCCACTTGCGCAGATCCGCGTATGGTCCGTTGCGATAGCCGGGAAGCTCATTGAGAATAGCCCGCAACTCGCGCAGGCGCTCAGAACCTTCTTTACCAATCAGACGACGTTTGATGAGTTGTTTTTGAGTTTGATGGGGCATAGGCATAGCTTCATTACTCCCTGCTCTATAGGATGATATCCATAAGCGGGAGAAGAGCATGCCTACCAACAGGCGAAAAGGCGAAGGGCCAGCCTGAAGAGAGGAATGCGTCTTTCCCCGCTGCTTACAACGACGCGTGGAACTGTAAGCAGCGGCTTAGCCGTTTTTATTTGATTGTTTGGTGCGCCAGGTGCTGATGCGAGAACTAGCCATTACTCACTGAGTATCCCTTCTTGAGGGTCGAATGTACAAGTATTTACACTTTGACAACTATATCATAGAGCTTCGTTTCGCGCAACTAACAATGAGATGAGCTGGGCCTTCCCTCCAATATATCTTTGGATACATGTAAATACTCTCTTAGGGGCGGTTAGATAGAGTAAACCGTCCCTAAGAGAGCATTTGCTTGCTCACATTGTTATGTTTTAACGCGGCCCCGCGTTCCGAACCTCTTCCGAGGGAAGGACAAACTGGGTAAAGTTCTTTTTGAAGCGTGCCGCGAGATCCACGGCCTGACGATCATAGGCATCGGAATCGGCCCATGTATTGCGAGGAATCATCAGTTGGACAGGTACATCGGGGCAGGAAGTTGGCACACGCAGACCAAAGACCGGATCTGTTACCATCTCCGCCCTCTCGATCTCGCCACTAATCGCGGCCCGCACCATCGCACGCGTGTAATTGATATTAATGCGCTCACCGATACCATAGGGGCCACCTGTCCAGCCAGTGTTAATCAGGTAGCAGCGCACGTTATGTTTCTCAATACGCTCGCGCAGCAGATTGGCATACTCGCCGGGACGCAACGGCAAGAAAGCTGCCCCAAAGCAAGAACTGAAGGTCGCTTCAGGCGTGGTAACACCCGCTTCTGTACCTGCCAGCTTACTCGTATAGCCCGACAGGAAGTAGTACATCGCCTGCTCGGTTGTCAGCTTCGAGATGGGAGGAAGGATGCCAAAGGAATCGGCTGAGAGGAAAATGATTGCTTTGGGATGACCTCCCATACCAGACTCAACCACGTTATCAATATAGTCCACAGGATAGGCCACGCGGGTATTTTCCGTAATCGAATCATCGCTGTAATCTGGCATCCGCGTTTTCTCGTTCAGCACGACATTTTCGTAGACCGAGCCGAAGCGGACCGCATTCCAGATTTGCGGCTCATACTTCTGCGACAGATTGATACACTTGGCGTAGCAGCCACCCTCGAAGTTAAAGACACCATTATTTCCCCAGCCGTGTTCGTCATCACCGATCAGGCGGCGTTCGGGATCGGCTGAGAGGCTGGTCTTGCCAGTGCCGGAGAGACCAAAGAAGAGCGCAACATCGTTCTCAGGACCGATATTGGCGGAGCAGTGCATTGACAACACGCCCTCTGCGGGGAGGAGAAAATTCAGGACGGTAAAGATCGACTTTTTCATCTCTCCCGCGTACCTGGTGCCAGCAATCAACACCAACCGCTCCTCGAAATCGAGAATAATCGCCGTCTCTGACCGCGTCCCATGCGTGCGTGGATTGGTGTGGAAATTAGGAACACACAGAATCGTAAAGCCTGGCCGTTCGCTTTTCAGATCGTCCTCATTGGCTCGCAAGAAGAGCTGGCGAGCAAACAGATTATGCCAAGCCATCTCTGTAATCACCTGGATTGGCATGCGATAGCGTGGGTCCGCGCCTGCTGCGGCATCCAACACATAGACATCGCGCCCCTGCAAATAATCTGCCAGGCTACGCCGCATGACCTCGAAAGTCTCAGGGCTCATCGGATGGTTATTCTCACCCCACCAGATTTTCGCGCTCGACTCTTCGTTAGAAACCACAAATTTATCTTTTGGAGAACGCCCTGTATGTGGCGTCGTAACGGCAGCAAACGCACCATTCGCAGCCAAACTACCTTCATTTCGTGCTAAAGCATGCTCAACAAGAACTGCGGGGGAAAGATTCCAATGAATATTGCCTAAATTAACCAACCCATAGTCTTCCAGGGCTTTCCTGCTCATCATCATTGTCATATACATATCTCCTTTGGGGTCTCTCTTCAGGTCGCGTTGAAACAACGACGATGCTGTGTACACTCCTCATAGAGTATACCGCAACGCGCCCATCCCCTAACTACCGTTAGTCTATCAGACTTCACGGCGTAGTGCAAGCCAAGTCATCTAAATGAGCTCATAAACTGTACATCATAAACAAGCTTAAGAAGGCGTCTTACCACTCAATAACCACTCGCAACAATACCCTTCGAGAGGGCAGAAGCGGTAAAAAAAGAGTCGATTTTGTTTTAAAGAGAAAGTTTTGGTTATGGGTAGGGTAAAAAATTTGTATATGAAACTGGCATGCTGCGATGCCAG
>DASTZT010000312.1:0-7746 GCA_035764225.1 Ktedonobacteraceae bacterium | reverse complement strand
TTCCCTAAAAAAGGTTGGTAGGGGAAAGGGGAGGTGGCGTGGTTGGGTGGGGGCCTTGCGCTTGCCCTCTGTCGGCCTCGCGCTTGCCCTCCCCTTGCCCCTACCAACCAGGGTGCGGCATGATGAGAAGGAAGTTATTCGCTGCGTTGGAGCGCAAATTGCTCGAACATGGCTTCCCACACTTCCTGATTCTCAAGGCGTTCGCGCGGATTGGCTACGCGGGCATTGATGGCATCGAAAATGCAGGAGAGCAGACGTTGGAGCACTTTTGAAGCCTCGTCATAAAAATCTTCGGCTTTCTGGATATCGCCGCTGAGCACTTCATAACAGAGGGAACTAAAATTATCGACATCAATATGATTCTGATCGACTTTGAACTCGTAGGTTCCCATATAGTTCAGACCTTCGCTGTACATCAACGATCTCAGCGTATTGGGGTCTAAATCGGTTCCATTCGTGCGACAGGCTTCGGCCAGCGCGTCCATTGTCCAGTTGATAAACTCCACCAGGGCGGGCAGTTGTTCCATCGGGGTGCGGCGCTTATCCCATTCTTGCTCCATGCGGCTGATGAGATCGAGGAGGGCAAAATTCTCCAAACGCAGCTTCTCAGCAGGCTCAGGGAGCCGCACCTTACGCCCATTCATTCGTGGAGTTGCCCCCTGGTAGACAGATTGCAAAAATTTTTGCTGCACAAGTTGCGCCAGGTCGCGCGCAACATCCAGTTCAGGACGGCGGATGGCGCAGGCAATCCGCCTGACCTTGCGATACAGATTAACATGGGTAAGAAGTTCCAGCGAGCGCATATCAAAGCGGAGCGGATAGGGAATGGCCGGGGCCATCTGCAACATAGTTTGAATACCCTGAGGTAGAAATTGCCGCATCTCCTGCCACTCGTCAGAGTAGCGTATCATCTCCATAGTCACCCGCACAACATCAATATCAAGCGAAATTTCTCCATAGGGTAAAAGTTTCTGCACATTCGGGGTAGCAAAGAACTCGTAGATACCGCCCTGCCATAGGGCCAGCTCGCGGATCGTCCAGAGCGCCTTTGTGCGCAATGCTTCCTTCAACTGTTTTTCTGTAATCGCGCCCATATAGACAAGGCGCTCGCCAATACGCTTACCAAAGGGATCTTGAAGCTGCTGGGCAAAAGCCTGCTCGATATGATGATAGGTAGTCATCCCCAGTTGTTGCAGCACATCACCAAGCGTTAAGGCACCGGGATCAATTTCGGCGCTATTGGCCATCTTGCCTTCGTTGAAATAAATGATTCCCATGTGTCCATCATTTTGTTTAAGATGAATTGCCCCCGTCATGCTCCCTAACTCCAACACCTGTAGGACTTCCACCAATCCAAAATCTTTTAGTGAACCAGACAGTACTGTGTCTGCCATGCTCCCCCCAATATCCCTGGTTAAGCTATATCCAGTATCGACAGCGACCAAAAAACTGCTATAAAGCATTATAGCAAGGCTGGCTTATTTCAACAAGGCTGTTAAACACGATCAAGCAGCTGTGTTAATCTGAAAAGTGTTATGATATATCTCATGTGCATCTCTCCCCATAGATCCTGGAGAGATAGTGGCTGTTTCAAAAAGTATTTTACTATAGAAACTGGCAGTATGTGATGTTATGTTTCCAGCTAGTACAAATTACTGCTCTGGCAAACCATTCATTGCCGAGCAGCTGAGCGCAGCTAGACGCGGCGTTGACTGTCTGAATAGCAAATTATAAAATAGCAACGAAAAGGATACTCACAATGAACCCTTCCCGTACCATGATTACCTTCAAGCCTGCTCATATACGTTTTACCTATCGTGTTGGCGGCATTCTCATTCATAATGAGCATGTGCTCTGTCAAGCAGCCCCTAGACAGGGTTTCTGGTTTCTTCCGGGTGGGCGCGCCGAGCTGGGTGAATCCGCGACTGACACGCTGTTGCGCGAAATGCAAGAGGAGCTAGGGGTGACAGTAAAAATTGAGCGGTTACTTTATATTGTCGAAAATTTCTTCTCTTATTCTCGCTCATCTGAACACGAAATTGGGCTTTATTTTTTGATGACCGCCCCCGCCGACTCGTATCTCTATCAAACCCCGCAATCATTTACCCACCCGGACGAGGAGGGCACGCCGCTCCGTTTCGACTGGCTACCCATTGCCCAGCTTGAAGAAATTCCGCTCTATCCGCCCTGCTTCCAAAAAGCTTTACAAGTCATCCCTGAGCATCCCGTGCATATTGAAGCACGTCGCTCTCGCTGAAAGTCCGATTGCTATCGTCTTGGTATCCAGCCAGCCAACGCTGCTGACGCATCTAGCTTCGCTCAGGCTGACTGCAAGGAATAGCTTGACATACCACTGGTAAGCATCCTAGAATACTAGAGGCAAAAATAGAACACAAGAACAGAATAGTGCATAAGGAGTTCGCAAAGCAGTGGATCACCTATTTGCTTCGCCTCTGGAATCAAAAACCTGGCGCTCCTTCCTGGAAGAGCTACTCCAGGCTCCCCAGGAACAGGAGCGCATTGCAAACGCACTGGGAGTCCATCCTTTTACCTTGACCCGCTGGATCAAGCAAGGAGCCACTCCCCGTCTCAAAAATCTTTACAAACTCCTTGACCTTTTTCCTGAGCATCGCCCTTATCTTTATGGCTTGATCTGTGGAGAATTCCCCGCGTTCTCAGATATGGTGCCCAGGCAGCAAGCACGAGACGATGGCGTGCCGAAGGATTTTTATCATGAAGTGTTGGAGCGGCTCTCTCAGGAGTCCTGTCCATCAGATCACTGGTCGCTCCGCCACGATATTTTGCGGCATGCGCTCAACGCCCTCAATACGCCGCAGTCCGATGTCATGACGATGCTCGCCCTCTGTACTGCTCCTCCGCGTGGGCAGCCTGTTCGCAGTTTGCGCGGGACCATGTGTGATGGTTTTCCCCCCGA
The DNA here is from genome assembly GCA_035764225.1 of Ktedonobacteraceae bacterium. Classification (GTDB taxonomy): domain Bacteria; phylum Chloroflexota; class Ktedonobacteria; order Ktedonobacterales; family Ktedonobacteraceae; genus DASRHT01. The sequence goes on along the minus strand of DASTZT010000312.1, from coordinate 4,811 downwards.
TGGCACTTCTCTTGACCATAAGCCGTTTTTGGGGGCCGAATCGTTGCCGGGCCGTGTTGTCCAAACAAATATGCCTATATTTATCCATGACACCAGCATAGCCACAAGAATACAATTGCCGAGGCGTAGTCAGCATCGCAGCATGGTCGTCTACCCCCTGCGGCGTGGCAATGCCATTGCAGGAACTTTTACCGTCGCCAGTTGTACACCCTATGCTTTTATAGACGCTGATGCTAGCATTGAGGAGTATGCACTGCTTTTAACGATGGCATGTACAGAGCGGGAATTTTACATGCCTCAAGAGATTGCGTTGCAGATCATGCCTCCATTTTCAGTTCAGGACCCGTATTTATCTAGCTATTCGCAGCGTCTTATTCATCTTACCTATCAGCTGAGAAACAGGCAACCTTCCCTCACCCTGGCTGAGAGAGAACAGATGGTATGGTATCAGATTGAAGAGGATCTTTTGCAAATTGCCCATGCCAGACAGCCGGAGCACGTTCTTGCAAAAGAAGCGCAACCGGCAGCTTTATTATAGACATCGATCTCCTCAGAGTGTGGCCCGTTGCAGAACCTTTTACGCCGTTTATTTCTGATCAGGATGCGTCTGAACCGCAACTGCGATAGCGATGGAGAATTCGACAAGGTCGGCGATGCTGACATCGAAGGCGCTGAGGCCGAGCAGTTCCGCTCGCCGTTTGGCGTTGCCGTGTAAGCGCACCGAGGGCCGTCCGCTACGCAGTTGCACCACCTCCATTTCGCGCCAGGCCACACCGTGGATGCCGGTGCCCAGAGCTTTGCTGATGGCCTCTTTGGCGGCGAAACGTCCAGCGAGCCGGGTGGCCTTGCCACGGCATTGCTGGATTTCGTGTTCGGTGAAGACGCGCCTGAGGAAACGTTCGCCATGATGCTCGTAGACTTTACGCACACGCGCCACTTCGATGATATCGATGCCCACCGCGATATTGACCCCTTGCGGAGGGTGCAGAGGAGCGGGAAGACCGGCTAACCCGGCAGGGCCAAAAAGCCAATCGGGAAGAGCTTCTCCCGGTTGGCGTATCAGTGGCGTAAAGAGCAGTGGCCGGTCTTCTTCCATCATTCCTTTTCCTCTTCCAGACCAAGCGTAGGCTGACCAAGCGCAGATTGCTCGCGTAGAACCGTTGTGACATCTCCGGCAGGCAAAATCGAGGGGGCCGGACTGGTACCTCGTCCCATCCCACGATAGATAAAGCCGTGACGATCCATCTCCGTCGGTTCGTAGATGTTACGCCCATCGATCAGCACAGGTCGGCGCATATCTCCACGGATCTGCTGCATGTTGAGCGACTTAAACTCGTTCCAATGAGTCACCACAACAACCGCATCGGCCCCTTGAGCCACTTCGTACGCATTTTTACAGAAAGTGATCGCATCCATCCGTACACCTTCACGCGTCAGAGCCTCGCGTCCGGTCTCGTTGGCCACAGGATCATAGACTTTGACAGTCGCTCCCTGGCTCGTGACCCAACGGATAATATCAATCGAAGGAGCTTCGCGCATATCATCGGTATCGGGTTTGAAGGCCAATCCAAGAATGCCAATGACGCTGTTGCGGAGAGAACCCAGGATATTGGTGAGTTTGGTCACAATCAGCCTGCGCTGGTCGTGGTTGATATCCATGACTGCGCTTAACAACTGCGGGTGCAGGCCAGCTTCGTCGGCCATGTACGCCAGAGCACGTACGTCTTTGGGAAAGCAATTATGGCTGATTAAGCCTGAAGAGGCGATTAATGTTCCGGTACTGGTCTCCATGCTATAGACGGTGGTTTCAACGTCCTTATGCTCGACTTCGCGCACGACCAGCGTCGCAAAAGCTCCATGTCGCTGATAGCCACGAGGCCGAATATGACGCTGATACTCTGCCAGGATACGCTCGATCTGCGCCAGTCGCTTGTCGCCAAAAACTTCCTTGAGCACGCTTATCTGCTGATACCCGCTGACCCTCAGAATGTAGGTTTCTCGTTTTGACTTATTCATCCAACGCGTGCGAATGGAAGGAACGACGCCGATTGTTTGGAGCAGCAATGTCATGCCATCAGCCAGCGATTTGCTGACGGTGGCATATTCCAGCATCAGGTTTTGCCCATCCTGTACCGTCGTGACCGCGCCATCGCCGCTGAATGCGCCACGCAGCAACTCCAGCCGCAGTTCAGGCTGCACGTTAAACACCAGACGCGGCAGAGCTTTATCTTCTGAGCGTGTGCCACAACGCAAAACGTCGCGCAGCAACCAAGCGAAAATGCGCGAGGAGACTATCGTTGTCAGGGCGCTGGTCGCACGGCGCTCAATAAACTTGAGTCCCCAGCGTTGCAAAATGCGCTGCACATCCGCAATATATTCGGCCTCTTGCTCATGAAAGCAAAAGCCAACGCGCTCGCGTAACGCATCAGCCCGCCTCCTGTCTTGCGAGAGATAGCCCTCAGCAAGATAATAACCACAGAGGCGGAGCAGATCCGCATCAACCGGCAACACAGCGTTTATCATCGTGGCCGCGCCTTTAGCGGTATAGAGCCTGAGCTTCTCGGCGGACACGTTGAGCACACCGTGCTGACTCAGGTAGCGGAAGAGGCGCAGCGACATGCGGTTGTGCCGTTTGATTTCGTGGGGATACTTGAGCATCTCTTTGGGAATCGCAGCAGCAAATTGCGCATATTGTTCGCTGAAGCTGTTATCGATGGGCTTGACATAGACATCGGCCTCCAGAGCAGTACCCTGAAGCAGTTCGATCAAGTTGAGGGTTGCCGCTTGCTCGACAGTGGGTAATTCGCACAGGGCCATCAGTTGATCGCCTGGCACAACGGCGGCAGCAGGCAGAATGCGACACTGCTGATCCTTGTACAAAATCACCGGATGGTCGGCAGTCACCCGCAGCATCCGGCCCATCGTGGTATTGATTTTGACCATCTTCCCTTTATATGGCCGTCGGGTAATCGCTTTCACATCGGCAAGGGTTGGTCGTCCCTCGACAAGATCAAAGGCGAGCACACGTTGCTGCTGCGGCTGTACAAGCTCCACCACATCGCCCTGAAATGGTCGCTCGCCTTTGGCAAACAGCGTATCGAAACGTTCTGCCGCCACGTTTGGGCTGTTGAGGGTGAAAACGGTCTCATCGGCTTCAAAGCAGCTTCCGCCATAGCCGACACCGGCATCAAGGAAGGCATGCCCGATCCGTTTATCGAAGCCCATGCCCACCGCAACCTCTTTAACATCGGCCCCCAAACGCTCGCAAATCTGCGCAATCTCGTTGATAAAGGAGATTTTGGTCGCCAGGAAAGCGTTGGAGGCGTACTTAATCATCTCTGCTGTGTAGAGGTCGGTGATGACAAAAGGCGCGCGCAATGGCAAATAGAGCTTGGCAACCTTGTGAGCTGCTTCAGAGTCGGAAGAGCCGAGCACAATGCGGTCGGGATGCTGGAAATCGAGAATCGCTGAACCCTCACGCAAAAATTCGGGGTTGGACACCAGCGAGAAGGAGGCATTCGGGCGCTTGAGATTACTGCGAATGACGCGCGAGACAACATCGCCGCTCCCAACAGGAACGGTACTTTTATTGATGACAATCGTATAGTGATCGAGTTCTTCCGCGATACTACGCGCCGCGCTCTCGACATAGCGCATATCGGCCCCTCCCTGGCTGGTACCGGTGGGGGTATTGACGGCGATAAAAATAAATTCGCTATTATCCAGTCCTTCGCTGTAACTCGTGGTAAAGCGGAGGCGTCCAGCGTTGACATTGCGCTCTACAAGCTCTTCCAGACCAGGCTCATAGATGGGCAACATGCCTCGTTTGAGATTGTCTATCTTCTCCGGCACAATATCGACGCACGTTACTTGATTGCCCATATCGGCAAGGCACGTCCCCGTGACCAGGCCGACATAGCCCGTACCAATGACACAAATGGTCGCCACGGCATCTACTCCTCTATCGTTACGAACGGATTTTCAGCTTTTTCTTCTGCGATGGTGGTTGGTTCTCCGTGCCCTGAAAAAACCACCAGATCTTCTTCCAGCGTATATAATTTATTTCGGATTGATGCGATAATTTCCGCATAGTTCCCGCCCGGAAGATCGGTACGTCCGATTCCACGCTGAAAAAGCGTATCGCCGCTAAAAACGCAGTAAGGACGGCTAATCAGGCAGATACCGCCAGGCGTATGCCCAGGAGTATGCAACACTTCCAGCGTCAGGGTGCCAAATGTAATACGATCACCCTCTTGCAGTAAAATATCCGGTTTTCTTTTCACTAGAGGAGCCTGACGCCCAAACATGCTGGCGGTGCGCTCATCGGTATACATCGGGACATCGGCGGGATGAATTGCCAATGGGACAGGATAAACGTCGCTCACCGCATCAATCGCGCAGATGTGGTCAATATGCCCATGCGTATTGATGATATATTTAGGAACGAGCTTCAATTCCTGGATCGTTTGCAAAATACGTTCCGGCTCATCGCCCGGATCGATAATGACTGCTTCGCGTGTCTGAGGACAGGCGTAAAGATAGCAGTTTTCCTGGAACATGCCGACCGTTATGCAGGCAACAATTGGCATATTTTCTGTATTTGTCTCTGTATCAGGCATATTTTGTCCATTCCTCCTGGCCCTGGCATAAATCTACACTGAGACCCATTATAACATAGCCATCACTGCTCTCATTGTGCTAGCTTGTCCAACTTTAAAAGAGCAGATAACCGCATGCAGATTTTTTAACGCGATGTACAAGTTTCTTCGCGCCGCCTGCGGCGGCCAGGTGATGGGTGGTGGGGGGGGGGG
>DASTZT010000311.1:0-7233 GCA_035764225.1 Ktedonobacteraceae bacterium | reverse complement strand
TATGTGTGGCTATCCCTCGGCAGAGCAAAGCGTTAAGCTGGTGTTGGCCGCTATAGAGGGGGGAGCCGATATCATCGAACTCGGCATGCCCTTTAGCGATCCGCTGGCGGATGGAGCCACCATTCAGCACGCGGGGCATATCGCACTTGAGGGCGGAATGACCGTCAATGGTTGTATCGAAATTGCTCGCCAAGTAGCCGCGCAAAGCACGGTACCACTGCTCTTTATGGGTCACTACAATCCCATCCTCACATATGGCCTTGAGCGATTCTGCGCAACGACACGCTCCAGCGGAGTTTGTGGGCTGATTATCCCTGACCTGCCACCTGAGGAGGCATCACCGCTTCTGGAGGCTACACAAAAGCATGGGCTCGCGCTCGTCTTCCTGATATCCCCCACCGCAGCCGATGAGCGTATCGCTAGCATAGCCGAATTGACGGCTAAAGAAGCAGGAGGGTTTATTTACTGCGTCTCACTAAACGGCGTTACCGGATCGCGTACAGTTTTGCCATCGCACTTGCGCAGCTTTATCGCCAGGGTTCGTGGCTATACGAAAGATAAAGCTATTCCACTGGCGGTCGGGTTTGGCCTCTCAACGCCTGAGCATATCGCGGAAGTGACCAGCTATGCTGACGGAGCTGCGGTGGGGAGCGCATTTGTTAAGGTGATTGAACAACATCCCGATGCTGAACAGGTTGAGGCGATCAAAACATACACACGCAGCCTTTCGCGTAAGTAGGATGAAGATTGCAGAAAACGCTTCAGTTAATACTTGCCACTATCCTTTACAATAGGAGCAATGTTGCCTGACGCCAGGTCGGCAACAGGCGCATAGTTTTATTGAAGGGGGTCCGCTGGCTCATGTATTGTCGAGGGATTCGAGGAGCAACTACTGTTGAGTATAATGATCGAGAAGAAATACTTAGGGGAACCAGGGAGCTTTTACAGTTGTTGGCAGGCGTAAACAACCTACGGACTGAAGATATTACCAGCGCTATTTTTACCGTGACCGCAGATTTGGACGCGGAATTTCCCGCTCTAGCAGCACGCGCACTGGGCTGGACCGAAGTTGCGCTCATCTGCACGCGCGAGATTCCTGTACCCAATAGTCTCCCAAAGTGTATTCGCGTGCTCTTGCACGTCAATACAACACGCAGCGCGGCAGAGATGCGACACGTCTATACGAGAGGAGCAATTGCCCTACGCCCTGAATTTGGCATCGCTCCGTAAGAATATACAGACGATATTTTCTCAGGAGAGACAATTATTGATCGTTAGGTAGGGCAATCATGACAATGGCGTCACGATAGGCCATAGTGTTAGCAACGGTAGATCAACCTTCTCAGTAATTTTGATAAGGAGTTTTATCCATCATGATTGTTGTCATGAAACCATCCTGCACTGAAGATAATATCGAACATATCATTACGTTTCTGGAAAATCATGGCCTGACAGGTCATCTTTCACAAGGGGTCGAACGCACCATCATCGGCGTCCTGGGCGCGGTCGGGCCTTCTGGCACCCCTGGCAGCATCGGGGGCATCAATCCTTCGCTCGGTGAAACTCTAGAGGGCAAGCCCGGCGTTGATTGCGTCCTGCGCGTCTCCAAGCCATACAAGCTGGCCAGTCGAGAGTTTCATCCCGAAAATACTGTGGTAGAGATTCCTGCAGCATGCGTCTCTGGCGGCGTTGTCAAGATTGGCGGCAACGAGGTGGTGATGATGGCAGGCCCCTGTACCGTCGAAACTGAGAAGCAGCTGATGACAACCGCAGAGTTTGTGCGCAAAGCGGGTGCGACAATTCTCAGAGGAGGAGCCTTCAAACCATCGACTTCCCCTTATGGCTTCCGTGGGCTTGGCGAAGCCGGGCTAAAGCTGCTTGCCAAAGCGCGCCAGGAATTAGGCATGGCGGTGATTACCGAGGTCATGACCCCCACCGACGTGCCGCTCGTCGGTGAGTACGCCGACATTTTCCAGATCGGCACGCGCAACATGCAAAATTACATGCTGCTCGACGAAGTAGGACGTACCAATAAGCCCGTTGTGCTCAAACGAGGCATGTCGGCCACTATCGAAGAATGGCTGCTGGCAGCGGAATATATTCTGACTCACGGCAACCGCAATGTGATTCTCTGCGAGCGCGGTATTCGCACCTTTGAGAAGATCACGCGTAACACGATGGACATTAGCGCCATTCCGCTCATTAAGCAGCTATCACACCTGCCGATCATCTCAGATCCCAGCCAGGGCACGGGGCGACGTGACCTCGTAGGACCAATGACGCTGGCTTCGATTGCCGCCAGCACCGACGGAATGCTGATCGAGGTGCATCCTAATCCCGACGAAGCCCTCAAAGATGGAGCGCAATCGCTTACACTTGAGCAATTCAAAAACCTGATTCCCCAGGTGCAGTCCGTCGCCAGGGCTATCGGGCGCACGCTAGTTACCCAATAACAGATGGTGCTACGGGAGCTAAAAACGTTGCAGAAATCACTCCCGTAGCACCATCTGATAATAGGCCATCTGTGTCGGTGCCTCTTCGACCCCCACCATCAGCGTATGCAGGCGCGAAATATCATATTCAGCTAGCTTTTTATAGAGCTGACTACAGATATATTCCGCCAGCCGCTCAGCTGTCGAGTTATCAATGGGCAGTTCAACCACATCCGCTCGCGGAAAAACATAACGCCTCTTATTAAAGTGAATCTCCCATGCCTCAGATGAAGGGATCAATTCAAGATGAGGATTATGGAGTGGCAAGAGGAAACGATGATTGAGCTGCTGGCAAATTTCTTTCGTGAGGCGTTTGAGCACAGTAAAATCAAACACCAGTTTATCATCCCCCAGTTCCCCCTCTATCTCAACCAGCACCCCATAATTATGCCCATGCAGCCGTTCACATTTTCCACCAAACGTAATAAAATGGGCAGAGCTAAAATCCAAATACCCTCCCTCCACTTTCACTTTGCGCATAATCCGCTCGCTCGGCATGGTAATTCCTCACTTTATGCTATAAAACAGCTACTATTTGCTAGTTAACGCGATGTGCAAGTTTCTTCGCGCCGCCTGCGGCGGCGAGGTGATGGGTAGTGTGGCAGTGGCATGGGCACGCCCATGCCACTGCCACACTACCCATCAGGGCGAACCGCATCGCGGTGAGGATGTGGAACACCTTGCACATCGCGTTATTTAGATGCCCGGTGCCACTGGCGATCCTAGTTTCGCGCTTCAATGCTATTGTCACAGCCAATCTGGCTCAGGGAGCCTACAAAAAATGGCGTAGTACACGTTCAGCATATCATTAGATCTGTATAGACACAAGGAAGCTGCATCAGCAAGCTCCGCATTTATATCCATCACCAATTCTAGCCAGGACTGCAAGATTTCAAGCAGCCTCTATACTGAAACATAGGAAGACATTTGAATGTTTGCTTTGACACTTCCAGGTGTAGAAGTGAAAAGAGAATATCCTTTAGACCATACGAAAGGAAGGCATAGAATGACCCTACAACAAATCACGGATAGGAGTCTAACAGCTTCCAGCATTATTCTGGCGCAAAATCCAGTGTTGATCCAGGGCCGCTTTGGACACAAGGGCAATTTTGAGATGGTCGTTCCACTGGCCTCTGGTGGCGCAGTCCATTTCTTCCGCGACAACGATGCTCCTGGTTTCCCGTGGCACTATACTACCACCTTCGGCACTGGCTATATTGACGCCATCAGCATGATTGAGAGTAACTTTGGCACACCTGGCAACTTAGAGGTCGTGGCTCGCGTCGGCTCCCAGCTCTTTGCCTATTATCGCGATACTGCCTGGCATGGCCCATTCCCCATTCCAACGAACGGGCTGGTCATCTCCGGCAATCCAGTCCTGCTACAAAGCCGTTTCGGACACAAGGGCAATTTTGAGTTGGTATCGCCCCTGGCTTCCGGTGGCATGGTTCACTTTTTCCGTGACAACGACGCCCCTGGTTTCCCGTGGCATTGTAGCACCACCTTCGGCACTGGCTATATTGACGCTATCAGCATGATCGAGAGCAATTTCGGCACACCTGGCAATTTAGAGGTTGTGGCTCGCATTGGCTCTCAGCTCTTTGCCTATTATCGCGATACCGCCTGGCATGGCCCGGCTCCCGTCGTGGTAAATATCTCGCAAAGTGAGAATTCGATCACAAACATGTTTGTCTGACATTTCCTGCTCTGCGGGATAGAAAACACGCTGTTCTATTAACCGGTAGCACCGTCGTTACGTTGATCTGAGGACTCAATCCGACGCATCTTTGCAGAGGAGAGGCCAGGGGGAAAGAGTCACCGTAGCAACGGTGCTCTATTATGCACACTCCTCAACCGGCACAGCAATTTGTTGATAGCGGCATAGCAAAAGTAGTTTGGTTCTGGCTTCTTATGATATACTATACCAGATCAAGTAGGAACCTGTTCTGCGTCAATGAGAAGGAGATTTTACGATGACAGTTGAAGAGACATTCGATACCATGAAAACGCTATTTAATCCGGCAGCGGCAGCGGGTTTAAACAAAACCATTCAATGGAACATTAGTGGCGATGAAGCGGGGAAATGGGCCTTCAAAATCCACGATCAGACCTGCGAACTAATCAAGGGCGGGGTTGAGAAACCGGATCTGACGATGTCTATGAGCGACAAAGACTGGATCGCCATCGCTGATGGCAAGCTTGATCCGATGCAGGCTTTTATGGCTGGCAAAGTCAAAACTGCTGGCGATGTCATGCTAGCAATGCGCATCAACAATATCTTTCCGCGCAAATAGTTCGCTTCCTTATCGCATAACGTTTCTGACGCCTCCTGTCTGTTTGGGGTACGCGTCATGTTATTGCAGGGCTTCGTCTGAAAGCTCGCCGCCTTCGGCGGCTCGGAGGTGGGAAGTCGGGGGCTGTGCCCCCGCATCCCTAGTCAAGGGGCTGTCGCCCCTTGCAACCCCACCTCTCATGGCAAAAGTTTAGGGTCACCCGCCAGTTCACAGCCGATTGAACAATACCACGCGCTATGATATACTATCGCGGGAACCTCAAGGCTGACCGTAACATCCTGTCGCCCAAAACATTGCAGGCTGCTCCGCGTGAGGAAGAGGATATCCCAAAGCAGGAGAAAAGAGCAACAGATCTTATTCAAGGAACAAACTGGAAGCCATGTTTGTTTCTATCTATGGATACCACCAATGACCATCCATCAATGGATGTCAGGCGAAAGGGGATTAAACATCAATGCCTAAAAAGGGTGAACTTTCAAAGACCGCTCGTGCATCGCTGGCAAATCGCACAGAAAGCTCGCATATGCTCAAGCACATTTGCCCGGCCTGCGGAGAGCCAATTGCGGCAAACAAGCTCCAGGCAGTAAAAGTTCTTGGTAAGGGCATGGTCTATTATCACAAAGAGCACTATCAGCTTCAGTAATATTAGCAAGAGTCTGAGCAATTTCAACAAGCCCCAGTTGTGGGGCTTGTTTCTTTTTGTGCCTGTCGCAGTAACGATACAGGGCAAGCGAAATTGGTGCAAAGCTTGCCTCACCAGCGTTTACTGGCCTTGACAATCCCCGTACAAACTGGCACAATCAGCGCAAATATTGATATCCAGGAGAGAGCAGCATGGCGCAGTCAACTAATCAGGGGATAGAACATCCAGCAGACGCTGAACACACCACTCGCGTCGCCTTTCAAGGTGAACGCGGAGCATTTGGCGATGAGGCTGTACGAGCCTACTTTGGCAGAGAGACCACTTCCAAACCAGATCCACTACCCTACCGCAGTTTTGCCGATGTCTTCCGAGCCGTCGCCACAGGGGAGGTTGACTATGGGTTGGTACCTGTAGAAAATTCACAGGCGGGCAGCATTAATGATGTCTATGATCTGCTACGCCAGCATGACTTATTTGTGATTGGCGAGATCAACCATCCCGTTAATCACTGCCTGCTCTGCCTGCCTGGACAGCATTTGAGCGATATTAAACGCGTGATATCGCACCCACAAGCGTTAGCGCAAAGCGATGTGTACTTGCGCGAACTTGGCGTCGAGATCGTGGCAACCTACGATACAGCAGGCAGCGCGAAGATGATTCGTGAGGAGCAGCTCGACGGCGTTGCGGCTGTGGCTGGCGCAGGCGCGGCTGAACTCTATCAACTAGAGATACTGGCAAGAGGCATCCAAACTATCAAAGATAATTACACGCGCTTTATTGCGCTTGGCCGAGAGCCTTCCCCACGTCGCGCTGGCGAGGCAAAAACGATGCTTGTTATGACTACGGCCCATCAGCCCGGCTCGCTCTATAAATGCCTGGGAGTTCTGGCGGCCAACCAGATTAATCTGCTCAAACTAGAATCACGTCCCTCACGTCAACGCGCCTGGGAGTATGTTTTCTATCTCGATTTTGAAGGACATCGTGAAGATCCGGCGGTACGCAGTGCTCTAGCCGATCTGGCAAGCTATACCACCTTCTGTAAAGTGCTGGGATCGTTTATCAGAAGCTTGTAACTGGCGCAGCTACAACGTGAAAGACTATCTTATCCCACTTTCCCTTTACAACCCCAACAAAATCAGGTATAATCGTTTTGTAGCAGTTTGTATATCAGGTTCGTAATGTAATACTCGTAGGTTGGTTGGTTGTATTTTTGTTTAGTATGCTGTTCTTCGTAATGCGATACTTGTAGGTTGTCTGCAAATAGTATCCACTCATATAGTACTGTGCCAAACGACGTTTGAGATCTAACAGGCCATCCACGGGGCCAAACCGCAACGCTCCAGGTGCCGGAAACCGCTGCGAAGTCAGGTGGCCTATTCATTTCTGTCCAGTGTCACTGCCTGGAGGCATGAAAACAAAGTACTATATTTCCCTTGTTGGTCTGGTTTGTTCCTTAATGATTGATTTCCCCTATTAAGGAACCTGACCATGTCCCAACGAAGACGCAAATTATCGGATCTCAACACGGCTCCTGGCGTTTTCCAAACTTACTAGACAAGCTCGGAACGCCCAACCCAACAGGTCATAACAGTATAAGATTAATAGGAGATCCTGTATTATGACGACTCGAAGACAGTTTCTCAAAATTGGCGCGGTAGCGGGCGCAGGAACGCTCTTGCCCCTCTCGGCCTGGCGCGCCTTCGCCTCGGTCCAGACCCCACAAACTCCTGTGCTGGGTGCCAACATTCCTAAGTATGTCGAGCCCCTGACCTCCTTCGTGGGCAATCGCGTCACCGCTTCCAGC
>DASTZT010000310.1:0-15447 GCA_035764225.1 Ktedonobacteraceae bacterium | reverse complement strand
ATCCATCAGCACGCCTTCATCGAAGGTGAGATCGCTGCGGCCTCGCACCTGCCATAAACCCGTTAAGCCGGGTTTAATAGCCAGTCGTCCCTTTTGCCATTCCTCATATTGAGCAACTTCACGCGGCAAGGGCGGACGCGGCCCAACCAGACTCATTTCACCCTTCAATATATTAATAAACTGAGGAAGCTCATCCATGCTATTACGGCGCAAAAACTTTCCGATAGGTGTGATACGTGGATCTGCCTTCATTTTGAAAAGTGGTCCCTGAGCTTCATTGTTGGCCAGCAGCGCCGCCAGCCTCTGGTCTGCATCCTTGTACATAGAGCGAAACTTATACATTGAGAAGGGTTTGCCGTCACGGCCAATACGAATTTGTTTGTAAATGATCGGCCCTGACGATGTCAGGCGGATAGCCAGCCCAAGACATAACCAGAGCGGAGAGCTGAGGAGCAAAAACAGGATAGAGCCTGCCACATCAACAAAGCGCGTCACCAGCCTCCCTATAGTATTGAGCGACGCTTGCTTGATATTGAGCAGAGGTATGCCTTCGATGGCTTCCATATTAATGCGCGACAGGCTGACCTCGTAGAGATCAGGGATCAGCTTGAACGAGGTTCCCAGGCGTTCGCACATTCTCACGCTGCGAATAGCCTGATAGTGCATATTCGCGGGCAGAGCAATAATAACCTCGTCTACCTGCATCGAACGAATAACCAGCCCAAGATCCTCAATAGCTCCAAGCATTTTAAAGCGTCCAAAATCGCTGGGCGGCTCACTCATATCGTGCAAAAAGCCCACAATTGAGTAACCCAGATTGGGGCTGGCCGTGATATGCTGCATAATCATCTTTCCCAGCCGTCCTGAGCCAACAACGAGCAGGCGCGTCTCGCCCAGCCCCAGTCGGTAAAGCAGTACCATTGCGCTGGAGACGATGAGGCGTCCGAGGCAGAGGACGATGATGGATGCGGCCCAGACAAATGGGACGAGCAGGCGCGAGTTGGCTGGTGGCTGATAGGCAAAGAAGTAGGTGATGAGGAAGGCCAGTCCTATCGTAGAAGAACTGATGATGGTCCATGCCTGGCGAAACCAGCTTCCTGTCAGACGAATGGTGTAGAGCCTGCGAACAGCAAAAATGACAATGAGACCGATAACAATACTTGTTTGCAATGGTGCAAAACTACTTAAGGGGACAGGCGTAAATTCACCGGGATTGCCGAAGAGATTATTATGAATAGTGTTAACGATAGGATTATCGCGCAACACGGTATATCTCATAGTGTACGCAATAAGAAAGGCGGTATTTATTAGTAGAGCATCCAAGATGATGAGGGAGAAGAACTCGAAAATGCGCCACTGATAGCGTTGCAAACGTCGCCTGGAAATGGCCTTTGTGATCGGTCCTGTGCTCCCCGCCTCAAGCACTCCCTGCCTATTGACCTCTACTCTTTGTTGTATGGGTGTTACTTCGCTGCTCTTCACTGTTCAAGCCATTATTCTAAAACTATGGGACAATAGATACACGATGTTGAGAATGCTGTTGGAACACATCCGCCGCTTTTCCATAGCTGGCAACCGTTTGCTCAACCATCGTTGAGGCAGAGAATTTTTGCGCTACGTAAGGAGCCATCGCGCGGCACCGCTCGCGGTATGACTGATCGGTGATTGCCTGATGCAGAGCCTGGGATAGGGCATCAAGATTGTGAGGATCGACGCACAAAGCAATATCAGCGCCTGCTTCCGGCAAACTAGAGATATTTGAAGTGACAATGGGAACACCGCACGCCGCTGCTTCTGCAACTGGTATGCCGAACCCTTCATAAAGTGAAGGATAGACAAAGGCCGACGCCGCTTGATACCATAATGTTTGTTCAGCATCGGCGACAAACCCTGGGAAGATAACTTCTGTTTCCAGCTCTAACTGTCGTACCCTCTCAAAAATTGTATCGTAGAGCCAGCCCTTGCCCCCTGCCAGGACTAGTTTTTCTCGTCGCCCATACTTCTGCCGCAAAAGGGCATAGGCATCGATAAGCGTAGGAAGGTTTTTACGCGGCTCCAGAGTGCCGAGATAGAGAATATAGCCCTCTGAGAGCTTTTGTTGTTGCCGAAAGACAGAGAGCTTCTCTTCTTCACATACGTTTGAAAAACGTTTATCGATACACGGATAAATCGTTTGCAAGCGGTCGAGAGGAATGCCGACCAGTTCATGAGCGTCTTGTTTTGTACTATCTGAGGCAGCAATAATCATGGTCGCCTGTCGCAGGCTGCGGATAGTAAAGGTTCGATGATAGAGGCGTTTTGCTCGCGTCAGAACGTGGGGAAAGCGCAGGAAGGCCAGATCGTGCAGCGTCACAACGGTGGCACAGTTCCCAGGCACCCATGTTGGTAGCACATTCACGGGAGAGTGCAGCAGCTCGATCCGCTTTTGTCGAATCAATGATGGGAGAGTAAACTGTTCCCAGGCAACGCGAGCCGCAGGTCTTGAAACAGGCCAGGGAGCGGAGATATAGGTGATCTGTGGATGTGATGTCAGCCGTTCGATGACCTCAGGCCCGTTCACAAACACCGTATATTCGTGATTCCCTGCTTGCCCGACCAGCTCCGTCAGGAGATAGCGTATATAACGGCTAACGCCGCCATTCCGATAATTCTGATCGAAGGAAAGCAGCTGAGCATTGATACCTATGCGCATTCGACAATGTTCTCCTCATGGCTGTATAACGGCTTTGGATTTCGCGAGGTAACAAATTATGCCTTTCCTCCCCTATGCCACTGCAAGCGATTATCCTGGAAGATGGGGTGTATTTCCTCCTGCATGTAAAGCATGCTCAGCGCGGATTGGATCGTTGTCTGATATAACACATATTGCGATAGCGTATTGATCGCCGCTCCCTCAGCAGTGGCGACGGCGCTTAGGATATCGCTGGCGGTGCGCGGCGTACCATCCGCGAGCGCAGCACGTACATCATCCAGGATCTGTTCTATGCGCTGCATCGTATAGTCGATGGCCTGATTAACCTGTTCTGCTGATGCATAGATTTCGCCGTGTCCTGCTACTATATACTTGAACGCTGGCGTTTGTGTTTTCAGTGTAGAGAGTGTCGCAAGCCCTATATGCAAATCTGCATAGAAAGGAATGCGATGTTTGTCGAGAATGGCAGGGGTCAGGAAAGCATCGCCTACAAATATCGTGTCGCCAAACATGACGCCAACCTGCTCAATGCTATGTCCAGGCAGGGAGGTTACGGTGAGGGGAATATGATCGATCATAGTCTCATTGCCAGTCAGAATGGTGTCGGTGAGGCAAGGTTTGGCGAGAAGAAATTTATGTTGTAGCTCGCGTGGAGGCTGCGCGCCACTAAAGAGGTAGAGCGGCTCTAGAATCGGCCCTGACATGACCGCAGCTTCGACGCGTGTTGCATATACCTTAAGACCAGTCTGGTTGACAAGATAATGAGCGCCACCAAAATGATCGGCATGGGCATGAGTGACGAGCAGAGCAGTGGGAACCAGCCCTAATTTTTTGACCTGTTTCAGGATGTCGCGTCCCGTGTCTTTGTCCATACCGCTATCGATGATCAGACAGCGGCCCTCATAAGCGATCACGCCAATATTGGCTCCTCCCTGGATTACCCAGGTGTGTTCATTCAGTTGGATCAGTTCCATGTGCCAGTTCCTCTATCGTCATAACCACCTGCTTGATGCTGGCGGCAAAACTTTCTCGATATCGCATATCGGATATATGGTCGCCGGACGATGAATAATCCGGCAAGGTTATAATAACAGGCAAGTGAAGTAGTTGCTGTAAAGGATCAACGGAATAGCTATTTGTGGTTAGCGGCAGAATAGAAGGCGCGTGTCCATAGGCGGCGGTGGTCGCGCGTATAACCTTGCGTGTGAAGGAATCGGTAATAGAAATATAGCGTGGGCAAGTTGCATAGAGCTTGCGTACTTTTATATCATCAAAGCTTTGAGTTTGAAGATGGCGTTGCAGTTTGACAAAAATATCATCGGGATGCTGGTTGGGAACCAGGTGGAAGTCTAGTCTGGCTCTAGCCGTGCCAGGAATGGTCGTATGGAAATTGGGAGCGGCGGGAGGTGCCATGCTGCTGATCTCGTTAATGGTGCAGGTCGGAGTCAACAACTGGGCATAATGTAATTGAAAGCCTTGCAGGCCCAGCAAGGGCTGAGCGATCTTGCACTGTTGAACCAGCCATGAGGCGCTATCGGGCAATGTGCGTAGTTGCTCGATTGTCTCATCTTCGGCAGGAAATAGAGCGTCGTAAAAGCCTTCAATCAGTATTTCCTCGCAGGCGCTTTTCACTGAATTTAATGCCCAGAGTAGCCGCCAGAGCGCATTAGGAACAACGGCCCCGTACATCGAAGGTAGGGCGTCTGGTGCAGTAGAAGTCTCCAGTTCTACACATAATAGCCCTTTTGTACCCAAAGCGAGCAAAGGTAGACGCGTATTTGTTTGTCCTATGCTATATTTGCCGTAGAGGAGACAACCATCAGCTTGTTTCAGTAATTGTTTGTAATCTCTGGTTACAAAATCATCGCCATTCCAATGGCCTGTTTCACTCAGGCCGTCCAGGAGCCAGAGGAGATTTACTGGTAAGCTTCCAGGCAGGAATTGATAGGCTTCAAGAGCGGCCAGACAGGTAGCGATAGAGGCGAAATACTGTAAATCACAAGATTCCGGGTTATAATAGTGGTAGAATAGCAATGTACGAGGTGCGCCAGTATTGAGTTCACCAAAGAGAAAAGGTCGTTCTCTCTTGAGAGCGACGGCGCTAACTCCCCGGCATTGCAATTGCTCAAGCAGGAGCGTAGTAGCTTTTGCGCTATTTGAGTTCTGGCCGAGGAGGGTAGCGAATTCCTGCCACCTATTGAGATAGGAAAGAAGGTGCTCGTCAATATACTGAAAGAGCTGTTTTTGAACCGAAGGTCTCATAGAAAATGTCTGCCTCATAAATCAAGCAGTGCTAGTACCGCAGGCTGAATATCTTGCATGCGGAAGAATGAAAGAGTATACTCAGGTGCAGTGAGTAGACCAGTTGTAGACAGAGGAGAAGTTCGCAACATAGGAAATAGGTGGTAAGTTGCGTTTTTCTCTGCATCGGTGTATTATAGCTTAAAGTTCCAGCAACTGCCAGTGTGCATTTCGCACATATCGAGAGCTACTGAAGTACGGGAGAGAAGCGCGTTGTCCAAACAACTCCGGCTCGATGTCGCACAGCTAACAGATGTTGGTCGCAAGCGTCCCCATAATGAAGATAATATGGCGTACGTCATTCCTAAAGATCTGCAGGTAATGGCGCGAAAAGGAGCGCTCTTTATTGTCGCTGATGGTATGGGGGGACATGCAGCAGGGGAAGTAGCGAGCGAAATTGCTGTAGACACGGTAAGTAATGTGTATTATCAGGACGACAGCGAAGATGTCGCTGTTTCATTGTTGCATGCGATCAAACGTACAAATGCACTAATTCACCAGCGTGCAGCGGAAAACATGCTGCGAAGCGGAATGGGCACAACCTGTGTTACTGCGGTGCTACGCGGCGATACGGCGCTGATTGCCAATGTAGGGGACAGCCGTGCATATCTCATCCGTAATGGGCAGGCAAGGCAGGTATCGCAGGATCATTCGTGGGTAGAGGAGCAGGTGCGAGCGGGTTTGTTGACGCGGGATCAGGCTCACTCTCATGCGCAGCGTAATGTTATCACGCGCAGTCTGGGTACACAATCCGATGTTGAGGTCGATCTCTTTTCTGAGCAACTGGAAGAAGGCGACACGCTCTTATTGTGCTCTGATGGACTTTCCGGCTATGTAACGGAGGACGATCTGCGAGTGATTGTGGACCAATTTGCTCCCCAGGAAAGCGTGTATCGTCTGGTTGAACGGGCCAATGAGAATGGTGGGCCAGATAATATTACGGCGGTGGTTGTGCGGGTGCTGGAGGTAGGTTGGTCTGCTCCTGGTGCGCGTCGTCCGGTTTTCGCGGGTGGACGCGAAAACGAGGACACGGCTATTCTGGGACGTGTTCCCAGCAGCACCTTGAATATGGCTCCTCGCATCGATGATGGTCGCATCCCCAGCGCTCCCCTCCGCAATGCCAGTGGACCGTTGCTCCCACAAGATAACCCGTCAGCTCTCGCCCCCGCTCTGGCTGCCAGGAGGAAGCAGCGCAGTCGTTTGTTTTATCCAACATTGCTGCTCCTGATGCTGCTGGTTGTGGCGCTGATTGGGGGAAGCGTCTATTATTTCTTGCGTCCCACCGTTGATGTTGACCAATCCTTCAGGGATGCCAGTGCGCTGGTAAGCCAGGCTAATGCTGAAGCAGCGAGTAACCCTGCCGATGCCTTGCAAAAGCTTGGTCGTGCTCAAGGGATGATACGCCAGGCGCTTGATAGTTCACCTTCAGATACGCAGCATGCCAGCCTGACAAACTTGTTGCAAGGCAATTTGACGGCAACAGTAAAGACTGCCATAGTCAACTACAATCAGCAGTTTGCCATCACCACATTACCCTGTACCAATACAGTTCCCACTACATTAAATAATGGCGGCACAAATGCCCAGGTAGATAATGTTGCGGCGATACAGGACGACAAAGGAAGATCGTTCTGGTATGCTCTGGGTGATGACCATAACCTGTATCAGATAGATGACCATCATAGCCTTGTCAACAAACAGAATCTTGCTGGTAATCCTCAAGTGAAAATGATTGTCAGCAATGGACAACGCTTGTTTGCGTTGACTGCCCAGCCAGGCCAGGGCAATGCTTATACAGTAAGTTTATTGGCACCGAATGGGGGAGCCTTAGCGGATAAAAACGATTCTCTGCTGGACCCGGAACTGGGGAAGAATGGCCTCATCCCCAGGTTTATAGCTGGCTCAAGCGGAGATGTCTATGTGGTGCTGGTTTCCGACGCTGCGCAGAATCTGGCAACGATACTTGACTTCCCGATTAATGCAGATAAGTTACAACAGCCCAAAAAGATGCAAATTGCGATCTCGACCAGTATTGTCAGCGTAACGGCATTTCCTAAAAACCAGCTCTTCCTGGCGTATCATGATGGCAGTATACAGGGCCTTCAGTTTAATACGGGAAATCAGCCGCCAGTGAGTTTGGTGGTGCAACATCCCATTGCGACTCCCTTAGGCGTGAAGGCTAATGATTTTACCTCTGATATGAAGGTTCCCACCCCTGGAGGGTTATCATCGTCCTTCCTATCGGTGCCGGGAACAAGCTTTTTGACAACTGGCATGGTGGACAACGCGCCACACCTCTTCATTGTTGATGGCATGTATCATCGCGTCATTGATCTGGCGATAGCGCAAACTGCTCCTGTATCTTCGGCAACACCTATCACCTCCCCTACTCCAACAGCGGGTGGTGCCGGTGGTGGCGTTGCTTCTTCTGGTCCTCCTATTAGTATGGAGTTACTCCAGCAGTATACCTCGTCCAGCCTGCTTGCTTCGGTCAAGGGGATAGTGGTTGATCCAAAAGTTCCACAGCTTTACCTGCTGACTCAGAATGGGTCGGGCAACACAACAACTAACCTGCTGACGGTTGATGTGAGCCAGAAAGTCGCCTGTACACCTTAGAGGATTGACGGCTCGTGTCACAATAAGAGATAGGCTAAAATGTTACTGCGGCTCTGTGTGGTAGCTCAGTAATTTTTTGTGATGTAAGGAGATTTTTGGTGGGCTTTGAGGTGCATTTTCGAACTTACACTTGTGGCGAGTTGCGTGCTAACGATGTGGGTAAGCAGGTAACGATTGCTGGTTGGATCAATCGCCGTCGCGATCATGGTGGGTTGATTTTCCTGGATCTGCGGGACCGCTACGGGATTACGCAGGTGATTTGCGATCCAGAACGTTCTCCAGAGGCGCATCGTATTGGTTCTGAACTGCGTTCAGAATATGTGATACAGGTCAAGGGGCTGGTGGCGCATCGTTTGTCCGGTACGGAAAATCCTCATCTGAGTACCGGGGAGATTGAAGTGGTGGCTGAGCAGATTGAATTGCTCAATCCATCGCGCCCAATCCCGTTTCCTCTGAACGATGCGGCCCAGGTAGATGAGGCATTGCGCCTGAAATATCGCTATCTTGATCTGCGTCGGCCAAAAATGCAAAGCAATATAATGCTGCGCCATCGCGTTGTCAAGGCGATACGCGATTATCTGGATGAGCGTGGTTTTCTGGAGATTGAGACGCCCATTTTGATGAAGAGCACCCCTGAGGGGGCGCGTGATTATCTTGTGCCGAGTCGTCTCTATCCCGGCTATTTCTATGCTCTTCCCCAATCCCCCCAGCAGCTAAAACAGCTCCTGATGGTGGCGGGGATGGATCGCTACTTCCAGATTGCGCGTTGTTTCCGCGATGAGGATCAACGCTCAGACCGCCAACCTGAGTTTACGCAACTGGACCTGGAAATGGCCTTCGTCTCAGAGGACGATGTGATGTCCTTAATCGAGGGGCTGCTGATCTATCTGATTGAGAAGACCACGACGAAACGTATCAAGGAGCGTCCCTTCCCGCGCCTGCGCTTTAAAGACGTGATGGACCGTTACGGAACCGATCATCCCGATCTGCGTTTTGATCTACCCCTGGTAGAGATATCAGACCTGGCAGCGGCGGGAAACTTTGGCGTCTTCCGTGGCGCTCTGGCCGCCAATGGCATGGTCAAGGGCATACGCGTGCCGGGAGGCGGCAGCTATAGCCGTAAAGAAGTTGACGAACTAACCGAATTTGCGCGAACGCTGGGAGCTAAGGGGCTGGTCTCGCTCGCAATTAACGCCACTGGCGAGATCAAATCTCCGTTGACAAAGTTTATGTCTGCGGCGGAAGTGCAGGCGATTATTGATCGTCTTGAAGGTCAGCACGGTGACTTGCTACTCTTTGTGGCGGATAGCGCAAAAGTTTGTAATGATGTGCTCTTCCGCCTGCGTACCAGACTGGGCGAGCGATTAAACTTGATCGATCCGAACGAGATGGCATTGTGCTGGGTCGTAGATTTTCCCTTGCTCCACTATGATGAAGAGGAACAGCGTTACGAGGCCGAGCATAATCCTTTCTCTAGTATGGATGAGAGCCATATCAGCCGTCTCGATACCGATCCGTTACATGTGCGGGCTAAGCAATATGATATTATTTGCAACGGCTACGAAGTAGGAGGCGGTAGCGTTCGCATCAATGTTGCCGAACTTCAGCACAAAGTGTTCTCCTTGATGAAGCTGAGTCACGAGCAGATTCAAGAGCAATTTGGGCATATGCTGGAAGCCTTTGAGTATGGAGCTCCGCCGCACGGTGGCATCGCTCTTGGGGTTGATCGCCTGGTAATGCTGCTGGCCGACGAAGAGAATATCCGAGAGGTGATAGCGTTCCCCAAAACGCAGAGCGCGATGGATCTGTTAATGGGCGCTCCCTCGCCTGTCGATGATAAGCAATTGCGCGAGCTGCATTTGCTGTTGCGTCCTGAAGAGCCAAAGCGCTAAGGGCAGAGGGATGCGAACAGAGCAAGGGGCTGCATGCCCGGCCCCTTGCTCTTTTGCTGTCAGCTGTGCTCTATAGCGGGAGATTTTCCGAAGCTCTAAATTTGGATATCTTAGTATACTAGTAGTAGATTAACCACGGGCCTTATTCCAGGTTTAACATTTGGTTGGGAAGATGGAAGGAGAAGATAATGACATCAATGAATCAGGGAAATACCAGTCGTACGACATCCACAACGACAAGTTCCACGAATCCAGTGAGCATGATGAGCCGCCAGGCCGCCCCTATAAACAGTGCAACAGCTGGAATTGCCCCTAAATTTGTACCGACATTGAGTGAGGATGATGCGGTTGTCCAGGCGCGTTTACTGAAGGCGCTGGCCGATCCGACGCGTTTACGGATTTTGAGTCTGCTCAGTCGTCATGAGGGGGAAGTGTGTGTCTTCGAAATTGTGGAGAGCTTTACATTGGAACAACCCACTATTTCGCATCATCTACGTATTTTGCGTGACGCTGGCCTGGTGGATTGTCGTAAGAAGGGTCTGTGGGCGTACTACTATGTTCGTCGAGAATCTCTTGGGCGAGCCCGTGAAGTAATTGACGGGCTGGCCTGAATTCAGGAAACTGTGTAATGGCTGGTGGAGATATGTAGCGTGTCGTCGATAGCTTGAACCGTAATCCTCTTCAACAGTTACTTATCTCCATCATAGCATTTCAGGGGCGCAACAGGTTTGCTAGCCTGATAGGGGCAATTTGCGGAAGCAGATAACGAATTTCTGATAAAGTCGTCCGACCCCCTTGACAAACGC
Organism: Ktedonobacteraceae bacterium; assembly: GCA_035764225.1. Taxonomy (GTDB): domain Bacteria; phylum Chloroflexota; class Ktedonobacteria; order Ktedonobacterales; family Ktedonobacteraceae; genus DASRHT01. The sequence goes on along the minus strand of DASTZT010000310.1, from coordinate 5,140 downwards.
GCCAGAATCCTGTATCGTACAACACGTAAACGATCAAGGAATTGATCAATAAACAATCGCAATACTCATACGTTGCTGTAGCTCAGTGGATAGAGCGCTTCCCTGCGGAGGAAGAAGTCGGAGGTTCGAATCCTCTCAGCAACGCTTCTTTTTGCCTGAAACCAGACCAGATTTTCACCGACCAGCAACAGAGGCTGCTAGATGATAATAGACCCGGATACGACTCAGCCTGAGCGAGCGTATATTGGTATCGATATTGGAGGCACCAGCACGCGCATAGGGCATTTTCGCACGCTCGACTCCCCCGACTTCACCCCTGTCATCCAGTTTTCGACGCAACAGAGCTATCAGCAACAGATGCAGCAGATTATTGAGGCCATACGGCATTGTCGCATCGGTGAGCTTCTGGGGATTGGCGTCTCGATTGGTGGCCGCCTGGCAAAAGATGGACGCTCAGTGCTGGTCGCGCCTAATTTGCCAGATTACGTCGGTAAACCCCTGGCTCACGAGCTGGAGCAGGTGTTTGCTTGTCCCGTTCGTTTAGCTCATGATCCCGTCTGTGGCTTGCTGAGTGAGAAAAAATTTGGCGCTGTTCGCGATATTGAACGCTGTGCTTATCTGACGCTTTCAACCGGCACAGGTGCGGCCATTCAATTGCGCAAAGCGGCAACGGCGCTAACGGTTTCTATCGAGATCGGCCATCAGATCCTCGACGGCAATCCCCTTGTATGTCTGTGTGGACAGGTTGGCTGCCTGGAGACGTTCACTGGTGGGAAGCAACTGGAATTGCGTCTGGGGCATTCGATTGCCAGCGTAACGGATCAGGCTTTCTGGGAGCTTTTCTGTGCGAAGCTGGCGGTCGGGTTGATCAATCTGGCCCAATTGACGAGAGTGGAGGCAGTGGTAATAAGCGGGGCGATTATCTTGAATAATGCCTTTCTCTTGCCGTTATTGCAACGCAAGATCGATGAACGTATAACCGGAGCGTCGCTAGTGTTATACCTTGCCACGCTGGGCGAAAATGCCCCGATCATTGGAGCTGCTACATTAGTAGAGGTGCCTGATGAGGCAATCCTCCATTGAAGAAGGACTTTTTCCTCTATTTCCTCCCTCATCAATCCAAGACCTCTTTAAGGCGCTAGGGTACCCGATATCTATCTAGTGATACCGATGGAACAGCTTGTAGAGAGGGTAAGTCATGGCCAGATCGAATAAATATACGAATGAAGCACGTCAGGTCTTAACTTTTGCCCGTGAGGAAGCCAGACGATTAAGGCATCGACTGGTCGGCACTGAACATCTGTTGTTGGGCATGCTGAAATTGAAAGATCCGGTGATTGAGGCGTTATTTGTGGCGATGCAGGTGCGATCCCAAAGCGTGTTCCAGGCTCTCGATTTTGTCATCGGACGCGGTAATAAAGCGTTATTGAGCGAGCCTACGCTCAATGCCGCAGCTCGTGCGGCCCTGCTACAAGCCGAGGAAGAGGCCGAGCATACACAGTCCGAGCTGGTTGGCGTTGAGCATATGCTACTGGCTATTTTTAGCGAGCGCGATAGTGTCGCCATAGGGGTGCTGGAAAGCTTTGGTATGAACATAGAGCGGGTGCGGCAACAATTGGAGGCGTTGATGCTCGGTGGGCGCGAGAGCCTGCTCTATTCGGTCAGATATCAGATGCTCTGTGACACCACCCCCACCCTGAATCAGGTCAGCCGAGACCTGACCCTTGCCGCCCTGAATGGCCTCCTCGATCCAGTGATTGGGCGCGAAATAGAGTTAGAGCGAACGATGCAGATTCTGACGCGGCGTACCAAAAATAATCCCGTGTTGATTGGGCCTGCCGGTGTGGGCAAAACGGCTATAGCGGAAGCTCTGGCCCTGCGCATCATCCAGGGACAGGTACCTGATGTCCTGCGCAATCGCCGAGTCGTCGCGCTGGATGTGGGTTTGCTCACCATCGGCACCAAGTTTCGCGGCGATTTTGAGGAGCGCCTGAAGCGTATTATGCAGGAAATTTTGAGCTCGTCAGGCATCATTATTGTCATCGACGAGTTGCATGCGCTGGTGCAAACGGGTGTGGCGGAAGGCTCGCTAGACGCTTCCAATCTTTTCAAGCCAATGCTGGCTCGCGGCGAGTTTCAATGCGTTGGAGCCACCACCTTAGATAAATACGCTAAAACCATAGAGACCGATCCAGCTCTGGAACGCCGTTTTCAACCTGTCCAGGTGGCAGAGACCAACGCGAAAGAGACGTTAGAGGTGCTACAAGGTCTGCGTTCGCGCTACGAAGATTTTCACCGCGTTGTGATTAGCGATGCCGCGCTAGCTGCGGCGGTACAGATGTCTACGCGCTATATTTCCAACCGCTATCAGCCTGATAAGGCCATTGATCTCATCGATGAAGCGGCCTCGCACGTATGTGTCCAGCGTTCTGTTGCGCCTGAGCATATTCATCAATTGCGCAATGAAATTGTCCAGGCGCAATATGAGAGAGAGCATGCGATTGCTTATCACGATTTTGCTCAAGCGGCAGCATTGTTTAGACACGAACGGCAGCTCCGACAAGATTTAATCCGAGTGGAGTATGAGTGGTATGTTCGCTATCAACAGGAAAGCCCTACGATTGGGCTATGGGATATTGCGAGCATTGTGGCAGCCTGGACCGGCGTGCCTGTGATGCAGCTGGCCGAAGATCAAACTCAATCTTTGCTGCACTTAGAAGAAGCATTGCGTCAGCGAATTGTTGGGCAGGATGAAGCAGTAGAGGCGGTAGCAAAGGCCATCCGGCGCTCATATACCAATATTCGCGATAGCAAGCGTCCAATAGGATCATTCATTTTTGTGGGTCCGACCGGGGTTGGCAAAACAGAACTTGGCAGATCGCTTGCGAAAGTACTTTTCGGCCATGAAGATGCTCTCCTCAAGTTCGACATGTCGGAATTTGCTGAGAGCCATTTTATTTCCCGGCTCATTGGCGCGGCTCCTGGCTATATTGGTTACGAGCAAGGGGGCCAGCTCACCGAAGCAGTGCGGCGTTGTCCGTATAGCATCGTGCTTTTTGATGAAGTGGAGAAAGCGCACCCAAGCGTTTGTGATCTCCTGCTGCAAATACTCGAAGATGGTTGCCTTACGGACGCTCAGGGCCAGAAAGTTGACTTCAGAAATACGATGATTATTCTGACCTCGAATGTTGGCACCATGCAATCTCTGCAAGATAGGAGCATGACTTTTGCTGCCCAAAGTGATGAGCAAAAGCAGCAAGACATCTTATATGAACGTATGCATGAAATAACTTTACGGGCATTAAAAGACCAGTTTAGACCTGAATTGCTTAACCGCGTCGATGAAGTCATTGTATTCCATACTCTGAGGTTGGAGCATCTTCACCACATTTTGAATCTCCTGATAGTTCGTACGCAGCAACGCCTGGCTGAGCAAGCAATCACGCTCCAGGTGACGGATGCGATGCGCCTCTTGCTGGTGAAACGTGGCTATCATCCTGCGTATGGGGCGCGTCCGCTACGCAGAACAGTACAATCTCTGTTAGAGGATATGCTGGCCGATGCGATTTTAAGAGGCTCGCTAAGGCAAGGAGACAGCGTCGTGGTGGATGTTCTTGATAATGAGCCTGTTCTATCAATCTTCAAGCCAGGTAGTACATCTCCAGATAGGGCACGACATGGTTTTGGAAACGTCGTGGCATGAAAAAGACGCGTATATTTATGGATATAGCTCCTCTTATGCAGCTAATCGATGTAAAGCTTATTGATAATAAATAATGTGATCTGGTATCTGGGCCATCCAGACGCAGCTATCCCATGCTATACTGGGAGCGTGTGGCGTAAAGTCAGTATAGGAGAAAAATACCGATATATACACGCGGCGTGTCTTGACTTTTCTGCCCAGCGCCTCTAAGGCATATTTGCGTTGCTGCACAATTGGGCCGTGCATTGTCACCAGTTCGATAAAAAATAGCATGTCTGCATCCTCGTGATAAAGGAGAATATCCGGGAGCAGAGTAGGGATTGTGATGAGGAGGCCGAGTTGTGCCAACCATATGTGCTCATAAATCGTGATATTGTTTGATGCATCTTGCAAGTAAAGAATAAAACTATCTGGTGCATACTGAGGGCCGAATAGCTCGATGGTATCAACGAGCAACGAGTTTTGTCTCCCCAGTCCTGGTGAAGCAAACTTGAATGGGGAGCCACTGGTCAATCGCAGTGGAGCGTTACTATTGGTTGGATAAAAGCCTGGTACGAAAAACATCTTTGCCTCCGCTTCTAATGTGAGCTATCTCCTACCTCTCTACTGAATTACATACCGTTCCACGTTGTAAAAGCGGAAAGAGCACATACGGAAAGAAGAAAGAATGTTTAGTTGACGTTTGTTTCTATAGCTGCTACCATAATGCTGAGAAAGTGCATTGGTTTACAAGTGAGTAAGGGAGCTGAAGGTGTGGAAAATTTACAACAGTGGCGTGATTTTTTAGGCAAGATCACGAAAGATCCTCAGGAGAGACAGCGAATCGCGAATGAATTAAGCGTCAGACCCATTACCTTAATGCGCTGGGTAAGTGGTGAGTCGAACCCTCGTCCCCATAATTTGCGTCTTCTCATCAACGCTTTGCCTGAATATAGACAGGTATTTCTGGAGTTGATTCCCGAAGAACTGGGTCATGATTTTATGCAAGGGGTCGAGGAAGCAAGCGTCTCCTATGAGATTCCCTCGATTTTTTACGCGCGCGTCTTGAATGCGCATTGTACGCTACCGAAAATTTTGCACTTTAGTTCGATCTGCGATGTGATTTTGCTGCAGGCGCTCAAACAGCTCGATCCTAATCGTATTGGCATGGAGGTGACGGTGGTGCAATGTATGCCACCCTCACAGGGGGATAAGGTGCGAAGCTTGCGCGAAAGCATGGGAAGAGGGACACCGCCCTGGAGCCGCGAACTGGAGCAGAAGACGATGTTTCTTGGCATAGAATCGTTAGCTGGCTATGTTGTTTCTTCGGGACATTCGCGGGCAATTCAGAATCGCAGCGAGGGGGAAAAGTTTTTTCCGGTCGAGTGGGTAGAATGGGAGGAGAGTGCAATGGCCTATCCTATTATGCGTTCAGATCATGTGGCTGGCTGTTTCCTC
>DASTZT010000309.1:0-9451 GCA_035764225.1 Ktedonobacteraceae bacterium | reverse complement strand
TCAGATGCTTTTCATGGTGATCGTCCCCGCGCTGGTCATCTTTTTTCATGCCGACAATATCAACCGCTTACTATCGGGCAAAGAGCGCAAAATTGGCCAGAAAGAGGCTCTCCCGGTCACAAATGAGCAGAGCGTCTCGTCTAACTCACACGCTTGAGCCAGATTTACCCGCTTTATGCTCATGCTGAAAAAGAGGCAGGGCTCCGATCATGTACTCGATGCCGGAGAAGGCCGTCCAGATCACGGCCAGGATCAGGAGCCCATCAGCCAGCAGCAAAAGCAATTCGGCTGGCACTAGCGTCTGGCTATTGAAGACCAGACTCAAAGGAAAGAGGGAGAGCTGATGCGCTCCCAGTCCCTTTGCTAAGAGCAGAGCGCCCATTGCCACCAGCGTAATAAATGTTTTCTGCTTTCCCCAGCTCCCCGCTGGAATCACTTTGCCTTTGGCCGCCGCCATTGAACGCAAGCCGGTCACCAGGAACTCGCGCGTGACGATCACGAAGACGATCCACGCGGGCACCAGGCCGATCTGCACCAGCGCGATCAGGATAGCGGACACAAAGACCTTATCGGCAGTCAGGTCCAGAAAAACGCCGAGAGAGGAAGTAACCTGATAACGGCGTGCCAGGTAACCATCGAAAAAATCTGTCACAGACGCCAGAAAAAACAGCAGGGTTGCCACAAGAAAAGCCCAGGGCTGATCGACCAGAACCAGGACAAAGACGATCACAGTGGCTAATAAGCGACTCAAACTCAATAAATTAGGGAGATTACGCATACTTGCACCTCATATTTCAGGTATGCAACCTCCCAGAGCCGTCATGGTTCACATCTCCTCCACGCTATACCATAAAAGCAAAATAGGATGCACACCGATTTTTAACAGGGAAATAGGGAGCCTGACGGTTTTCCTTTATACGGACGAAGACCCCAAATCTCACATTTGCCAAAGGGCGTGGTGATAAGTGATATCATTATATGCGACGGTCGTCCCCATTGTATAGTTAGGATCATGCTCCAACAGATGGTCCTCCTTCAGACATTTTCTTGACTCACTAGAGATCATACAGTCAAAAGTCTTGATCGCTTTTTTCCAGGTCATCGGGACTTTTTTCTATCCTGTAACAGGGGCAGCGATGCCGAAGATACATGATAAAAATACCCGATCTCCCTTTCAAAAATGTCTTTCTAGTGAAATATTAACACTCAGTCAGGTCGATTCTTTTTGTTAAGAGCGGTATTATTCTTACGTATGAGTTCTGTGCCTGATTTGGTACATTCACGTTTATTGGAGTGTAATCCATTCCATTTGCAGCAAGAAAGAGGCAGATTATGGCAAAGTATGTGCTTGCTCTGGACCAGGGTACAACGAGTTCGCGTGCCATCGTTTTCGACCATGACGGCTCGATTGTGAGCGTAGCTCAGCAGGAGTTTCCCCAAATTTATCCTGCCCCTGGTCTGGTGGAGCATGATCCAGAAGCCATCTGGTCCAGCCAACTGGCGGTGGCGCGGCAGGCGTTACAAGAGGCAAAAGCTTCTGCTGCCGATATCGCCGCGCTTGGCATCACGAACCAGCGCGAGACCACCCTGGTCTGGGAAAAGAGCAGCGGCAAGCCGGTTTTCAATGCAATTGTCTGGCAAAGCCGTCTCACCGTCCCCATCTGCGATGCGCTTAAGGCCAAAGGCTTCGACAAAGAGATCCGCGAGCGCACAGGGCTGGTGACAGATGCGTATTTCTCTGGTACAAAGGTCAAATGGATTCTTGATAACGTCCCCGGCGTACGCGAGAAAGCGCAGCGAGGAGAGGTCTTGTTCGGCAACGTCGATACCTTCCTGATGTGGCGTCTCTCCAGAGGACGTGTCCACGCCACCGATCCTTCTAATGCTTCGCGCACCTTGCTCTACAACATCTACAAAGGTGACTGGGACGACGTGATCCTCAAAGAGCTGGAGATCCCACGTGCTATGTTGCCCAAAGTTATGCCATCCAGCGGCGTCTTCGGAGAAACCGACCCGGAGTTCTTCGGCGGCCCGATCAAAATGGCGGGAGACGCCGGAGACCAGCAAGCCGCAACCTTTGGTCAGACCTGCTACGAGGTCGGTATGGCAAAGAACACCTATGGCACGGGCAGCTTTATGTTGATGAACACCGGCTCAAAAGGCGTTCCCTCGCATAGCGGTCTGCTGACAACGATTGCCTGGGGCATCGGCAACCAGCTCACCTACGCTCTGGAAGGCAGCATCTTTATCACGGGGGCAGCCGTCCAATGGTTACGCGATGGCCTCAAAGCCATTACCACCAGCGCCGATGTCGAGGCCCTGGCAGACACAGTACCCGATAACGGCGGAGTCTACCTCGTACCAGCCTTTGTCGGACTGGGCGCTCCATACTGGGACCCCTATGCACGCGGCACTATCGTTGGTCTGACGCGCGGCTCAACGATGGGACACATTGCGCGTGCCACGCTTGAATCGATGTGCTACCAAACGCGCGATGTGCTGGAAGCGATGACGACCGATAGCGGCGTCCATGTGAAAACGCTGCGTGTTGATGGTGGCGCGGTTGCCAATAATCTGCTGATGCAGTTCCAGGCGGATATTCTTGGGGTACCCGTTCAGCGACCGAAAGTCGCAGAGACAACGGCGCTTGGAGCTGCTTACCTGGCAGGTCTGGCCGTCGGCTTCTGGGGCAGCACTCAGGAACTGGCGGAGCACTGGGCGATTGACCGCACCTTTGAACCCGGCATGAGCCAGGCACAACGCGAGCAGCTCTACGCAAACTGGAAACGTGCGGTTCAGCGCTCCCTCGGTTGGGAACAGCCAAAAGAGAATCACTAGCATCACCGCATAGTTGCTCTCTGGAGCAACTATTTTTGTTTAGTTTAAATGATGACCATACGACAGGTCATATCCAATTACAGACGTTCGGAAAGGAGTAAGCATGATGAGACAGGCAATAGCCAAACCCTCCCCCCTTTATTCGGGCCTTTATGGCGAGATGATCGCCGAGTTCTTTGGCACAATGGTACTGATGCTCTTCGGCGATGGCTGTGTAGCGAGCTTCCTACTTTTTAATAAAATATCGCCTTTCCCCTTCGCCAACACCTGGACGATTATCGTACTGGGATGGGGATTCGCAGTCATGCTCGGCATTTATGTCGCGGGCGCGATCAGCGGCGCTCATATTAATCCGGCGGTCACATTGGGCTTCGCGGCAACTGGACGATTCCCCTGGAAAAAGGTACCCTATTACTGGGTGGCTCAAGTGCTGGGAGCATTTGTAGCGGCGGCCCTTGTTTACTTCGTATACAAAGGGGCAATCGACAATTTCCTGCAAGGAGCCAATATCGCCGATCCACTCAGGGGGGTAGGCAACGTGTTCTACACCAGTCCAAAATCGTTTGTCGGAACGTTTGGAGCCTTTGGTGACGAATTCATCGGCACTGCGCTGCTGGTTGGCCTGATTCTGGCCCTCGTTGACACGCGCAACCAGCCCGTGCAGGCCAACCTGAACCCGATGATTATCGGCTTCCTCATCGTGGCAATTGGCGCGTCTTTTGGCCTGAACACCGGGTACGCCATTAATCCTGCCCGTGATTTTGGCCCGCGTCTCTGGATCACCCTCGTCGGTGGCGGCTTCAATTCGTTCAACTTTTATACCTGGATACCGATTGTCGCCCCTCTACTTGGAGGTGTGGCTGGTGCTTTCATCTACGACTATACCATTGGCAAAGTGCTTGCCGCTAAAGGGCTGACGCACTCTGGTGCTGCAATCACCACCGGAGAAGCTGTACGCGAACCTACTATAGAGCGTTCTTTCGAGTAGTTTTTCGTAAATGCAAGAAAGGAAAAAGAGGCGGATCAAGAGCACAAAGAGAGCAAGGAATCGCATGTAACCCTCTACACGACCCTGCTCTGCTTTCATCCGCCTCTTCACAACCATGATGCAACCGCTATCATCAACGGTACGCCAACACAATCTGTCTCTTCTGGGGAGCGAATCCTTTGATGTCCTCGTTATCGGCGGTGGGGTCACGGGTGCGGGTGTGGCACTGGACGCCGTTGCGCGGGGATACAAAGTGGCGCTGGTTGAGAAACACGATTTTGCCAGTAGTACAAGTAGCAAATCGACCAAGCTTGTCCACGGTGGCATTCGCTATCTCCCCAACTTCGACTTTGCCCTGATACATGAGGCGCTGGTTGAGCGTGGCCTTCTTCTCCAAAATGCCCCCTTTCTTGTTCATCCAGTAGCCTTTGTGCTCCCGATCTATGCACATGATCGGCATCCGGTCGGCATACCTTTCACCACGCCGAAAGGCATTGGGCTTGGTCTGATGCTTGACACCGGACTCTGGCTCTACGATCTGCTCGCAGGTCGGCGCAACATCCACCGCCATCATCGCCTGAGCCGCTCCCAGGTGATGAAACTGGCTCCATCTCTGGTGACTGATGAGCTTAAATCTGGCTACGTCTATTACGATGCTCAAACCAATGACGCTCGTCTCACCATCACGCTGATCCGCACGGCAGCCCAGTACGGTGCCACGATTGTCAACTACGCGGGAGTCACTTCCTTTGTGATGGAAAACAGGAAGGTTCGTGGGGCGCAGGTTTGCGACTATCTGACCAATCAGACGGTAACAGTGCGAGCCAGGCATATCGTCAATGCAACCGGAGTCTATGCCGAGCAGCTAGAAGCGCTCACTGGCGAAGAGCCGGAAGTTAAGGTCGAGCCGAGCAAAGGCGTTCATTTGATCTTCGCTCGCGATAAGCTGAAACTAGGCGATAGCGCGATTGTGCTTCCAGAGACCGACGACAAACGCATCCTCTTTATTGTCCCCTGGGAATCGCGCGCCATTTACGGCACCACCGATACCGGCACTGGCGATCTTGACCATCCCGTCGCCACTCACGATGACGTTAGCTACCTCCTAAACCATCTTAAACGCTACCTTTCGGTAGATCTCAGCACAGACGATATTATCAGCGTCTATTCCGGGTACCGCCCTCTGGTAAAGCCGAATAAACCCGGTCAGTCAACGGCGAAGCTTTCGCGCACGCATGTGGTGCTGCAAGGCGATTCTGGCCTCGTCACCATCGTTGGTGGCAAGCTCACAACCTATCGCCGCATGGCTCAGGATACAGTAGATGTGCTGAGCCGCCGCGACGGTTCCAAACAGGTGCATCCAACAGCCCATCTGCCTCTAGCGGGAAGCGCGGGCTGGCCTCTACAACAAAAAGCCATTACACGCAGAGGAACAGAGCTGGGCCTGGCGACCGATATCGTCGAGCAGCTCAAAAGAAGCTATGGCTCTAACGCTCTTCCCATCTTAGAAATGATCGCCGATGATCCCTCATTAGCCACGCGGTTGATCGACGACCTGCCCTACATTCGAGCCGAGGTACTCTACGCCTGTCGCCAGGAAATGGCCATGACTCCCTACGACATCCTGGCGCGTCGCACCGCTATTACGCTTGAAGATCGTCAACGGGGCCTGGGCATTGTGGAGCAGGTTGCCGCGCTCATAGCACAGGAGTTGCACTGGACGCCAGGTCAGCAACAGGCTATGATTGATGCATATCGCACTTCTATTGAACAGCAGATGGCCGCCGAAGCGGTGTAGGAGCCAGATCTATCGCGCCCAGAGCGTTGGCTGGCGGAATATCAAGGCATTCACTGGGAACGCGATCAATCGCGCTTTTGGACGTGCTAAAGCCGGTCCCTACGAAAGGTAATACATGGGGAGGGCAATACACGAAGCATGAGAAGGAGGAAGATTGTGAAGAAACTGATTAATAAGCCTGAGATGGTTGTCAAAGAGGCTCTGGCGGGTATGGCCGTTGCTCACCCGGACCTTATTCGCGTAGACCTGGAACAGCAAATTATTATCCGTAAAGATGCTCCGCTTCGGGGCAAAGTTGGCGTTATCTCTGGTGGTGGCAGCGGACATGAACCGATGCATGGCGGCTTTGTCGGCATGGGCATGCTTGATGCCGCCTGCCCTGGTGCCGTTTTCACCTCGCCTGTGCCCGACCAGATGCTAGCGGCGACCGAGGCAGTCGATGGAGGAGCGGGCGTGCTCCATATCGTCAAAAATTATACCGGGGATGTGCTCAACTTTGAGATGGCTGCCGAGCTAGCCGCCGCTAATGGTATCCAGGTCGAGAGCGTTGTTACCAACGATGATGTGGCAGTGCAAGATAGCCTCTACACGGCAGGGCGTCGCGGCGTGGGCGTGACCGTCCTGCTAGAGAAAATCGTGGGTGGCTTTGCGGAAACAAAAGCGCCTCTGGAGATGGTAGCGCAACTGGCCAGAAGGGTCAATAGCCAGGGACGCAGCATGGGCATGGCGCTCACTTCTTGCGCCGTGCCATCGGCAGGCAAACCAACCTTTGAGTTAGGCGAAGACGAGATGGAGATTGGCATCGGCATTCACGGCGAACCGGGCCGCCGTCGCGTCAAGCTGGCTCCCGCCGACGATATCACCGAAATGCTGACCACGCCTATTATCGAGGATCTCGGCCTCAAGTCGGGCGATACCGTGCTGGCAATGGTCAACGGCATGGGTGGTACTCCCTTGATTGAGCTGTATATTGTCTACAATGCGCTCAACCGGATTCTGCAAGGCAGGCACATCGCGATTGCCCGTTCGCTGGTCGGCAACTACATCACTTCGTTGGAGATGGCTGGCTGCTCGATCACCCTGGTGCGCCTCGACGACGAACTGATGCGCTACTGGGACGCTCCGGTCCACACGCCAGCTTTGCGCTGGGGCATATAACATAGGGGGCAGTACCTTACACCGGAACACATAACGTAGGGGCAATGCCTTGCGCTTGCCCTCCTGTATGTTTGATTAAAGGATCATAACTTCGATGACGAATGAGCAAATTATGAACTGGTTAGAGCGCATCGCTGACGCGCTCCATGAAAATGCGCACTATTTGACTCAGCTCGATTCACCTATTGGTGACGCCGATCACGGCATTAATATGGATCGTGGCTTCAGCGCGGTCCGCGATAAGTTTCCAGCGATGGCGACTATGGACATAGCCACGCGCCTGAAAACGGTGGGTACAACGCTCGTCTCAACCGTTGGCGGCGCAAGCGGCCCACTTTACGGCACAGCATTTTTACGAGCAGCGACAGCAGTAGCAGGGAAGCAGGAACTTTCGTCCGGCGATCTCGTGGCGATGCTGGACGCTTTTCTAGGCGGCATCGTGGCGCGTGGCAAGGCTCAACCAGGCGAAAAAACGATGGTCGATGCGCTCACGCCCGCCGTCAATAGCGCCAAAGAGGCCCTGGCTCAAGGAAAAAATCTCGCTGAGATCACCACACGAGCAGCGATAGCAGCAGAGGAAGGCATGAAAGCGACCATTCCGATGCTGGCAACAAAAGGGCGCGCGAGCTACCTGGGAGAGCGCAGCATTGGCCATCAAGATCCAGGAGCAACCTCTAGCTGGCTGATCCTGCGTAGCCTTGCGGAGGCGTGCGCATAGTTTTCAGTACCCTCTAGCGGGTCGAGCTAGTCACTGACTCCCGCCTTCCTTTGAGGAGAAGTATAGTATCAAATGTGAAGATGTCAAGTGGAAACGCACTAGAGGGAGAAGACAGGCATGACAGTGGGGCTGGTAATTGTGGCACATAGCGCCCAGCTCGCGGCAGGCGTTGCCGAGCTTGCGGGCCAGATGACCAGGGGCGCGGTGCGTATCATCGCGGGCGGAGGCGCGGACGATGGCATTCTGGGCACCTCGGCTGATGTGATTCTAGCAGCCATTCAGGCTGCCGATGACTCCGATGGCGTGTTGCTCCTGCTCGATCTGGGTAGCGCGATCCTTTCAACCGAAATGGCGCTCGAAATGCTCGACGATGAGCAGCGCCATCGCGTCATGCTCAGCTATGCGCCACTGGTGGAAGGAGCCGTTACAGCCGCCCTTGAAGCCTCTCTTGGACATTCCCTGACCCAGGTGAAAGCGGCAGCCGAAAAAATCGCATCGCCGCAACAGTTACAACAGCTTAAACCTTTCGAACAGCCCACTTCACCTGCTACCGGGGCAACCACAAGGGATGGCCCCTACACTACCAGCCCTACACAAGAGCCACGTCCAGAGACTCATAGATTGCAGATCACCCTGACCAACCCCCTCGGACTCCACGCCCGTCCCGCCAGCCTTTTCGTGCAAACGGCAGCGCGTTTCCAGGCCACAATCCAGGTGCAGGGACATGGCAAAGAGACTGATGCCACTAGCATTATCGGCATCCTTTCACTGGGAGCACGCAAAGGCGATACCATCACCCTTTCCGCCACTGGCAAAGATGCTGAGGCAGCTCTTGCCGCCCTGAATAAGCTGGCACAGGCAGGATTTTATGAAGCGGAGACGACACAGCAACCGCAACAGGCGATACTGGTCGCAAGCGCAACATCACCCACAGCCAGCCCTGTCAAGCACGCAGGCAACACCTGGCAAGGCATTATGACATCAACCGGAGTGGCTCTTGGACCAGCACTATTGTATACGCCGTGCGCCCCCGCACTTGCTACGCTGGAACGACGGACCATTCCCACTGAACAAGTTGCGAGCGAGCAGGATCGTCTGCGTGAAGCTCTTCAGGCCACGATACAGGAACTCCAGGCATTGGCCCAACAGCTAGAAACGCGCGTAGGCTCAGGCGAGGCTGCGATTATCGAAGCACAAGAATTGATGCTACGCGATCCCTTGTTGCAAGATGCCTCCCTGAACATGATTGCTGAAGAGCATATCGATGCCGCGAGCGCACTCGCGCAGGCTGGAGAGCAGCAGGCCGCAACGCTAGCCACGCTCAACGATCCGCTATTAGCTGGACGAGCCGCCGATATACGCGACGCCACGAGCAGGGCAGTGCGCCATTTGCGCGACATAGCAACACCTGAGCAAGATTTAAGTCATATCGAGCGACCGGTGATTCTGCTGGCTCACGACCTGGCTCCATCGGATACGGCTAAACTGCGTCCTGAGACGATCCTGGGCATCGTCACCGTTCTGGGAGGTCCAACCGCTCACGCCGCAATCCTAGCCCGTGCTCTGGGCATCCCCGCCATCGCCGGATTGGATGAACTCGCGCTCAATGTGATTCAGCCCGGTGATGAGCTAGGGCTTGACGCTGATAATGGCACCCTCTACCTGCATCCTTCCTCCGATATCCGCAGCACGCTCACCGAACGACTGGCAATTCAGCAACAGCAAAAAGTAACGCTTCAGGCCAGAGCCAGCCAGACGCGAGCGCCATTGTATATGGGAGAGCGCCGTATTCACCTGCTGGCGAACGTCGGTAGCGAGGCCGAAGCGGAGGCGGCTCGCCAATGGGGTGCCGAAGGGATAGGACTGTTACGAACCGAATTTCTTTTCGCCAACGCCACCACTATGCCCGACGAGGCGGAGCAGCGCCAACAATATGTCAAAGTCTTTCGCG
>DASTZT010000308.1:0-6248 GCA_035764225.1 Ktedonobacteraceae bacterium | reverse complement strand
AGTATGCTTGGAACCTACTGTCGTATGCAAGGTACTCACTGTAACTTCTTTGCTAGTGAGTACGGTAACTGGAAAGTGATGCCTCTATCACCCTGAATTACACCGTCAGACCCTCTTTTGCTTTCATCACGAATTAAGGTGAAACTTCACAAGAATGACAATCGTGTTAGTTGCGTACGAAAGTTATAAACATAGCTCCACTCTCTCTATTTGGAGCTATTTAGTGCTTTTATCATTCATATGAATCTGTGCTGGCGAGGAATCATTACAGTTTTACTATTCAGACGACCAATGTTGCAACCGATTGTAGTATCCAGCCGACAACGCAGCTTTCGCTCAGGTCGTTTGCAAGGAATGGCATGTCCTGAATCATCGTGAGAGGTATAAAGTGCAAGACGTTCAGCTCATTCTCCCGGCTGGGAGCATTATCCACCAGCGTTACGCTGTAGAAAGTCTCCTCGGCAAGGGCGGCTTTGGAGCTGTCTACCTTGTGAGAGATTTACGGGTGAGGGGAAATGTATTTGCGCTCAAAGAGGTTGCCGACTTAAGCCAGCAGGGGCGCAAGAGCCTGATTTTTGAGGGCGAAGTGCTCAAGCGGGTCGATCATGCCGCGCTTCCACGCGTCTATCGAACGTTTGAAGACGAGACGCGCGTCTATCTCCTGATGGATTATATTGGTGGACCGAACTTAGAGATATTACGCAAGATGCAGCCGGAAAAGCGTTTTTCAGTCGCTCAAGCGATGGGGATCATGGCTCCCATCATCGATGCTGTTACGTACTTGCATGCCCTGCAACCGCCGATTATTCATCGCGATATCAAGCCCTCGAATATCATTGTGCCCACATCAGGCGATGGAGCTGTGCTGGTGGATTTTGGCATCGCCAAAGAATTCGATCAAGACTCGACAACGACCGCCGTGCGTCACGGCTCACCGGGCTATTGCGCCCCCGAACATTATTCAAGGGGAACTAGCCCCCGCTCGGATGTTTACAGCCTGGGAGCGACCTTCTATACGCTGCTGACTGGCGTGGTGCCGATTGATTCGCTTTACCGCCTGACGCAGATAAGCAGTAAAAATGTCGATCCGCTTGAGCCTGTACGAGCCGTAGCTCCCAATGTGCCGGAACCAATTGCGGACGCGATTGAGCGTGCGATGACGCTCAATCACAATGAACGTTTCGCCACCGTTGAGGAGTTCTGGCAGGCATTGCGTAGTCATAGGGTTGATGAGGCTGTTGACGCACCCTTTCCTGAACCGATAGTGCTACCAGATTCGCAGGTCTTCCAACAGAGGCTTGCCAATGCCGCTACTCCACATACCCCCCCTATCAGCGTGTTCCCCACAATGGTGCAGCATGAAGCAAAAGTGTCCTCTGTTGACAGCAATAGAAGGCATCGCAGCCTATTTCCCTTGTTCATCTCCCTGGCACTCATTGCGGTCCTGGCCGGGGTGGCCTTTGGGGCAAGCCAGTTGCCTTTGAGAACGCAGCGTATTCAACCAACTGCTATCGCTCATCATCCGACGAAGATACCAACCACCGCCCCCACCGTGCAGCCGACTACCCCTCCTGTTCATTATCCAACGCTGGTCAGTGCTTATAGTGGCACCATCAGCGATATCTTGACGAATCCGGCTACAACGACCACCATGTCGCTGACCCAGATACATCAGAGCGGCGCAACAATCAGTGGACACTTCTCTGTGGGACCGAGATTATCTGGGAGCGGGAATTATACTGGTTCTGTGTCTGCTGATAACAAAATTCAATTTATTGTGCCTGGCTCTGGCGGCTTTCTGCCCCTCTTTTTTCAGGGGCAGGTGCAATCCAATGGCAGTGTTACAGGGACGTACTGTAGCTATCGCAATAATACGTGTGATTACGCTGGAGGCGGTCATGGAGTTTGGAGCATCACCCCAGGAGCGCCGAAAACTACCACTTCGTCGAGAACCATCACTCCAACCTCGTCCTGGTCAGGAGACGATGATGATGGGCACGGACATGGCCATGACGATGGACACGGAAAAAAAAAGGTATAGATGACCATAGCGATGGTTCTGACAAGGGGAAAAACGTCAATAAGTCCTCTTCTGGAAAAAAAGGCTTATATCTACAGAGGCTTTGGCTTGAAACTTAATAGCAATATTATTCGTGTTTATCCAGGTGTGGACGAACGGGTGGTGAAAAAAGACAAGAGTTTTCACAAAAGAGTAGTGAGGTAACATATGCAACAATTCGATCAGAATAATCAGCAAATCTACCAACACTATGCGAATGCCTGGGATCAGGGCACCTACTCACAGATACCGGAGCAGGAAGCACGAGAGAACTATCGCAGGTTCATCCAGAGTGCGCCGCCTCAGGCCGTTGAGCAGGTTCACCAGCAGTATTACGAGCAAATGCCGCTCCAGCAACGGGGTGGTCTGGTTCAGGGGCTATTGCAAGGGCTGACGCAACGTGGATTTAATCCTCAACAGGCGGGCGTCCAGAATACCGATCCTTACAGCATGTCGCCTCGTGATGCTGCACGCTTGACCGGTTATGCTCAGCAGAAAGACCCTGATATTCTGCATCAGATCCTTGGCCCGAATGGTCCTCTGGGGAGCACTGGCGCGAAATTGGCGGTGGCGGGTCTGGCTGCACTGGCCGCTAAACACTTCCTGGGTAGTACCAGTGGCTCTTCTCAGGGTGGTCTGCTCTAATCTAACTGGCGTTGGATTGAGCGACAGCCACGATATATCCTATACTAGAACAAAGGCCGACATGGTAATTATCATGTCGGCCTTCTTTAGCGGCAAAAACGTTGTGAACGATAGCGGTCTCTTTCGCGATATGGTATAGTTGCTAAAAATCCAGGCAACTGTATTGGCAAGTCAGCGTACCCTTTATTTTTACGTCAAGGATAGATCATGTTATACGACCATACCAAAATATTTGTCAAAGCGGGCGATGGTGGGAATGGCTCCATGCATTTTCGCCGCGAAAAATTTGTCCCTTTCGGCGGTCCAGATGGTGGCGATGGTGGGCGAGGAGGGAGCATCTATATGGAAGCCACCACTAGCTTAAACACCCTGGTCGATTACCGCTATCGGCACCACTTCAAAGCGGAGGCGGGCGAGGCAGGCATGCGTCAAAAGATGCACGGCGCTAAGGGGGAGGATCTCGTCTTAAAGGTACCATGCGGTACTATTATTCGTGATGCCGACACCCATGAAGTAATCGCGGACCTGACCGAGCCGGGCCAGCGCGTGATGATAGGGCGCGGAGGACGCGGCGGCCTGGGCAATGTGCATTTTGCCACTGCGACCCATCAGGCTCCCAAAGAGGCGCAGAAGGGCGAGCCTGGGGAGGAACGCTGGATCACGCTTGAACTGCGTCTGATCGCCGATGTCGGGTTGGTGGGATATCCCAATGCTGGCAAGTCAACGCTGCTCTCGGTCGTCTCTGCCGCTCGCCCCAAGATCGCTGACTACCCTTTTACCACGCTTGTGCCTAATCTGGGCGTTGTTGAGGTTGGTCAACCGGGCAAGGGTGAAGGATATAGTTTTGTGTTGGCGGATATTCCCGGTCTGATCGAAGGTGCCGCGCAAGGAGCTGGCCTGGGACACGAATTTCTGCGCCACATCCAGCGCACCCGTTTATTAATTCATATCCTGGATGGCGCATCGTTTGACCGCGATCCCTGGCAAGATTTTCAGACCATCAATCGCGAGCTACGGGAGTATGACCAGCAGCTTGCCTCGCGCCCCCAGATTGTGGCGTTCAACAAAATAGATTTGCCAGAGGCGCAGGAACGCTGGCCCGAACTTCAGGCTCAGGCCAAAGCTGCTGGCTATTCCGTCTTTGCCATCTCTGCCGCATCGCATCAAGGTACCAACGAACTGATGCTTTTCGCTGCCGGACAACTGCGTGAGCTTCAGCAAGCAGAAGCCGAACGAGCAGCCTCTCAACCTGTCGTTGATATGCAAGGCCCCGTCCTGCGTCCCGTCCCTGAGGATGCATTTACCGTTGCTAAAGAGCGCGGAGTCTATATTGTGCGTGGGAAGCGGGTCGAGCGCATCGTCAACATGACCGATCAGGAGAGCGAGGAAGGGATGGATCGCTTACAGGTGCAACTTGCTAAAATGGGTGTGACTAAAGCTCTAGAAGAGGCAGGGGTCAAGGTTGGCGATACCGTGCGCTTCGGCAAAGTCGAATTATACTGGGGCGAGTAAGCGCGTGGCCTATTTGTGCATATAGCTCAGCCGTGATATACTGCTCTAAAGATATGTGACCTTTGTTTTATACTATTCTACATGTAGAATATGTATCATCATCACAAGCCACTCATTGCAGATCGCCGCGAGACTACACGTGCTAACGGCGTTGGCGATCTGGATAGCAAGCTGTTTGTTGAGAGAATGCGAGAAGCGCTGAATACATGGGAGAGACGCTAAACCTACTATTTCGCAGCCGTGAGGACAGCACGTTTGAGTTACAGGTAAAAGAGAGCTGGTCTGGACGCACGGTCAGCGGCAATTTTGTTCCTCCATACACAACCAGGCAACTGAACGCTCTACTAAAAAAACTCAATACCCTTGATAGTGGAGATCAAGAACTGCGTGAAATCGGGCATCGTCTCTTTTTAGCGTTATGTGGCTCAGAAGTCCCAGGGGCCAATCGGCGCGAGTTTTCGGAGCAGTCCGTTCAGGCGGTGTTGCGCGGTGTAATTCAGCGTACGCTCAAGCGGCGCGGCACAGTTGCCCTCACGTTTAGCTTTGGGCCGGGGGGCGATGAATTTGTACGCTATCCCTGGGAACTGCTCCACAATGGCGATCATTTCCTGCTTGGCTCTGGTATTTTTACGCTCAGCAGAGCACTATTGCGCCCGGAGATCTCCATCGGCTGTGAACTGCCGATCCACCCGCCCTTTCGCGTGCTCTATATTGGCGCTTCCCCGCTTGATTGCGCTCCCCTGGAGACGGAACAGAGCTTTGCCGCCTTAGAGCGCGCATTTGCCTCATTAATTGATACCGGGCAAATATTTTTAGATCGCCTGGAGCCACCAACCTTTGATCAACTGGTGCGCTATTTCAGTTCGTACGGGGGAGCGGGTATGCTGGATGATAGCGATACCTCCATTCCCTGCTATGTGGTTCACTTTGATGGACATGGAGCCTATGGGCGTCTTTGTCCTGACGAGGCGTGCGAGACGGTCAATGATGCCGATGCCCGCAAATGTGATGTCTGTGGCACCTCGCTTAGTCGCACCCGACCGCAGACCTATCTCTGTTTTTGCGATGACGAAGGCCGCAACCGTTTCATCGATACTCAGTCGTTACGTGGACTGTTTCTGAGCAGCGATGTGCGTCTGGCTGTCTTCTCTGCCTGCGAAACCGCCACCGTTGCGAGCGATGATATGCGCCACAATCGCAGGCGACCAGCCGTCGATGCCACTCTGGCAACCGCGCTCATCACCGCGCAAATTCCAGCCGTCGTCGCCATGCCTTTTTCGCTGCAAGACGAGCTAAGCCCGACCTTTATGTTTCATTTCTATGAGGCGTTGGCGGATGGTCGTACGCTGGAAGAAGCGCTATCGCGTGCTCGTCAGGCACTGTTGCCCATGCAGCAGAAAAGCTGGTTTATCCCGGTCCTCTATAGACATGTGGCCGAGGGGCAGGAAAGCCCGGTGCCCTTACTGGTTGGCGAGGATGAACCTGAAGAGCACGACCATCCCCTGGCCCATCTGGGAGCTTCAACGAACTTTGTAGGGCGACAGAGCGAGTTGCAGGATCTAGGGAATTTGTTGACCGCCGCCGCTAGCGGTGAACTGCCATTGGATATAAAGAACCATTTGCGCTTGCGACCGGGAACGCACCATATCGCCTTAACCGGCTCGGCTGGCATTGGCAAGAGCGCCCTGGCATTTGAGACGGTGCGGCGTAATCGTGATAAATTTCCTGGTGGCATCATCGGTATTTCGCTGCAGGATGGGAAATCATTTGGAGACGCCTTGATCGAAATTGTGCATCATCTGCACATTCCCACAAAAATAGCTCCCACAATGGATGTGAGCCATCGCGCCCGCCTTGTGCTGGGAACGCTGCGCTCTCTCGCCGGTCGAGACCTTTCTTGCCTCCTGTTGCTCGACAGCTTTGAAGAGGTAAAAGATCATGTCGAGCTAGAGACCTGGCTGCATTTTCTCTGCTCGGTGCCCCCAGAGATTGTGGTGCTGGTGACATCGCGCTCGAATCCAGAGACGATGAT
>DASTZT010000307.1:0-2063 GCA_035764225.1 Ktedonobacteraceae bacterium | reverse complement strand
CGTCATTAGCACAACGCGTTCGAGGCAACCAGGCAATAAATTGGACGCGCTAAAGCTGGTCGGTACGAAGGGAAATACTCTCCATACCAATCAGATTTGGGATGCTCTTCGTGATCTTGCCCAGTTCGACAGATTTTCTGTCGGGGAGAGAGTCCCGAAATCAGGCCGTTTCGCGTGGTCGCGCCACCTCCGCCAGAGAAGGAGCATCCCTTAGCGGACGATACAAAGTGGCAAGTAGCGCAAAAAGGAACTGCGGCACAAAGAGCGCCACCACAGTCCAAACGGGGCCAATCCACTGAATCAATGCGCCTGTCAGCGCGAGACCCAGTGGCTGGCTGCCGAACGAGAGCAGGCGAAAAACGCTCTGCACACGCCCCATCAGTTGATCCGGGACGACCAGCAAACGATAGCTGAACTGAACCGAGAAGTAGATGGGTACGATAATAAAGTTCAGCCCATTGGCGATACCCAGAAGCCAGAGATTGGGCGCGATAGCCAGGCCCAACCAGGAAATGGTCCAGACCCAGGCCGCGCCAATTGTCATCTGCCCAAAGGTAAAACGCTTCTGCAAAGGATCGGTTATCAGCGCACCAATGACGCTGCCCACTCCACCACTCGCGAAAAGGATACCAATCGCTACAGGCGAAGCGTTCAGCCGTTGGGCCAGCACGATCAGGATCAGGGTAAAGCCGATGGTGGGCGCAACCAGACCCCACACCAGCAGAGCCAGGAAGCGCAGCAGCGCATCACGCCAGATGAAACGAAGACCCTCGCCAATCTCGCGCCAGATATGACGCGGTGCCTCAGCGCGTTCTTCCTGGAAACGCGTCCGTATCAAGAAGATGCCTAACACAGAACAGATGTAAGAGATCGCATCCGTCAGAAACGGGATGGATGTCCCCAGGTTGTAGAGCAAGCCGCCCAGGAACGGCCCCACCGTCCAGGCAACGGAATCGATAGTCTGGTTCTGCGCCGTGGCTGCGGGCAGTTGCTCCTTTGCCACGATATGAGGCAGGCAAGCCGCCTCGGCGAGCGAGAAGAAGGTCATCAACGTACCCTCGATCAAGGCGACCAGCCACAGTTGGAGCAAGCTGAGAGAACCGAACCAGAGCGCGATAGGGATGCTCGCCAGCGCAAGGCCACGCCCGGTATCGCAGAGCAGCATGACCAGTTTGCGATCCCAGCG
The DNA here is from genome assembly GCA_035764225.1 of Ktedonobacteraceae bacterium. GTDB lineage: Bacteria > Chloroflexota > Ktedonobacteria > Ktedonobacterales > Ktedonobacteraceae > DASRHT01. The sequence continues at coordinate 877 of DASTZT010000307.1, read as the reverse complement.
ATCCACCAGCGCACCAGCAGGCAAGCTGAGCAGCACAAATGGCAGGCTTCGGAGCGCACCCACAATACCAGCCTGCGCGGGCGAGTGAGTAATCGCCAGTACCAGCAGTGGAAAGGCCAGTAAGGAAATCTGGCCGCCAATGCTGGAGATCAGCTGCCCATTCCATAGCAGCATATAGTCGCGATTGCGCCAGAGAGGAGAGAAACGCGGTGCGCGTCCCGCCTCTCCTGGCGCGTGAGGATGCGCGGAAACATCTCCTGTATCCACATCAGACGAATTGTGTACCTGTGACATAACATTTGCTCCTGGAAAACCATAACCAAACAATCATCAGCGCTGTCAGGGGCGAGCACGCTTCATCGATGAGTGAAAACAAGGAGAAGACAAGACGCGCTCGCCTGGCGAACACGCCTGGGGATAGTCAAAGCAAGGAGGAAAAAGCTGAAAGATGCAGATCCATGAGCAATCAAAACTTGCTGCTTACTCAAAGCGAGTAAGTAGCCGCATCATCGAGCGCCTGTTCCTGCCGCATAAGCCCGGCGTGTTTGCCTACGCGGCCAAAGCGCCCATGAGGATTAACTCAATGGTGACAACACAAAGCTCTCGTGTCGTGTTGTCCTTGTAATGGATTGATTGAATTCGTATACACATATCTCAAGTGTAGGCGATTCATCCGGGTTCTGTCAATGCTGACGACGGTCATTCTTAGAGCTTTTCAGTTTTCACTATGCACCACATTCGGCGAAGAGAAATCATGCACTTTCGTACCGACTGGCTTCTAGCGCGTCCAATTTATTGCCCCGCGACTATTCGAAATGCTCGCAACTCTGAACCACCATTCAGTAAGAGCAACGAGAAGGACAGGCAATAAATTGGA
>DASTZT010000306.1:0-2744 GCA_035764225.1 Ktedonobacteraceae bacterium | reverse complement strand
TGCTCTTCATCTTCCTGGGCAACTACACAGGCAAGATGCGCCGCAATTTCTGGATGGGCATTCGCACACCCTGGACCCTGGCAAGCGCAGTAGTATGGGAACGTACCCATCGGCTGGGTGGCTGGCTCTTTGTGGCGGTCGGCCTGCTTGGTATTCCCCTCAGCTTTGTGCCAGCCTTGCGTCTTTGGGGAATCGTCATTCCGATTATTGCGGTTTCCATCTTTCTCTATATCTACTCATATGTCTGCTACCAACGACAGATACAAAGCGGGCACGAACCTCTATCGCCACCATTTAATGGGAACGACGAATAAACGAGAGGAAGCTATCCCTTCCGTTAGCTTCCTCTTCGCTCTTCACCAGCCTTCTTGTTTTGCAGAGCCGCTTTGTAATTCTGTATCCAGCTTTCCAGCCTTAACAGCTCCAGGCAGTTTAAAGATCGGAAACGCGTTCGTCTTCCTCGTCGGGGGCAGCGCCATTTTCTTCAGAGGAATCATTGATCCCCCCAAACCAGTCTAGAATCTCAGCCATTAAATCTTGAAAAACAGTCGTATTGAGCGAATAGACCTGGAACTGCCCTCGTCGCTCAACGCGCACTAAGTCAGCCAGCTTCAACATCGTCAGGTGATGCGAGAGCGCCGTGCGACCAATGCCCGCATATTCCGCTAACTCCCCTGCCGTACGCTCTCCTCCGCGCAGATATTTGAGAATACGTCGCCGCGTGGGATCGGCGATAGCTTTATAGGCTTCCTGCATAGCATACCCAATATCCCGACTCTCTTATAGAGAGGTATTAAAAGGCAGGCATTACACCTGCCCCATACATGGTACAACATCACCGACATCTACATTATGCTCCAGGCGGATTCTCTACCGCAGCCGTCGATACAGGCGGCGTTGTCGGAACTTCTGCCACCTGTCCGCTATCGTCACGGTCGCGCAATCTCCAGATAATCCAGAGAGCTATTAGACCGAAGACTGCCAAAATCCCTTCAACCAGCAAAGAAACGCCCAGGCCCGCTCCCAGTATCTGCACCACGATCACAGCCGTAAAGTCAACTACGGCATGAGCCAGGATCGCCAGCCAGAGCCAGACAATATTGTTGCGCCGGAAAACTTGGAGCACCATCACCGAGAGCGCGATATGCACAGGAAGCGTCCACAAACGTTCCCAGGCCCCCAACAAAGGTACCCAGGCCGGTTGTGCATTAAACACCGCAAACTGCCGTAGCACTTGAGCGTGCTGAGCGGCTGGCAGCAAGGCAGGACTGACATTCAATATGTACATCAACGAGAGGATATTTATCAGGCTTAAGAGCTGCATACCGCCTACTAATAACATGGCTTCCAGACCACCATGACCGATGCCATACATTACCGCTTTATTCCATGTCTTCTGCTCGCGCCTCATCAAAAAGCGGTATCCCACATAACGACCTACCTCCTCAAACAATCCTGCCGTCAACGCCAGGATCACGAGCCAGGAGATACGAAACGTGGTCGATGTTTGCAACTGGCGTGCAAAGACGTTTTGCAGGATAAAGACCGCAGGGACGCGCGTGATAATCTGGAAGACAAAGAAGATCAGCGCCCCAAAGCCAAAGTAGCGCCAACCGACCTTGAGCCGCCTATGTGCAATAATCGCCAGCACAAGAGGATAGCCCAGACTGAAAATGAAGGCTACAGCCAGGCTGGCAATAAAGCCCGGATTGACTTGAACTGCTGCTAACGATAGAACTACTGATGATAACATAGGAGAGAAATCCTTTCTCGCGTCTCTCATACATTCATGAATAGACAAACCGCCCGCAATGTCACTTCCAACGGGTCAGGATCGCTTCGCGCTGAAAGATCTGCGTCATCACCCAGACGGCAAGCAGCGCCAATGCTGCCAGGATCACAGCAACGATCAGTGTAAAGACGGGGCCAAGCACTTGAATGCCAGCCGCCTGTCCAAAAAAGATGGCAAAGAACGGCACGATAATCCAGACCGAGACCTGTTGCGCCGTTCTGGGTTCATTGACGCGCGACGAAACGGCCACCATAACCGCAATGGAGATGAGGCCGATCAATGGCGACCAGACCAGAAACAGGATCAGCCAGCCCGGACTGACAATCGCCAAAAAGACGCGTTGACTGGCTACCAAGAGCGCCATGCCAATGATAAAAATCAGCCCGCTCAGCCATGTCACCCCAACGCCGGGGATCAACGCAGCAAGGCATTTGCCAACCAGCAGCTCCCAGGTCCGCACAGGCGTCGCCAACAGAGGCTCCAGCGTGCGACTCGTCTTCTCGCCCACAACACTATAGGAAGCGATAATGCTGGTGATAATCGATGGCAACAACAGGAAGAGCACGGAGAGCTGCATCCCAAGCAATGCCTCTGCCTTCTCAACCGGTGACATACCGGCAAACGCTGGCAAATTCGCGGAACTGGGCATATTGATATTGCCACCCGACCCGGCATGCCCGATCCCGTAGACGATTGCCAGGGGCAACAGCGAGAAGATCAACGGTGGCAGTATCATGCTGAAGATGAGCATACGCTGCTGCCTGATCTCTAACCATTCTTTGTATAGGATCACCATGATTTTATGCATTTTCTGACTCCTCATGCAGGCATTTAGCGCCGCGCAATCGTCGCTTCACTGCTCTCGCCGTTCTCGACCAGCTCCAGGTAAACATCCTCTAAAGAATGAGCAATCGGCGCAACCGTGCGGATCTGAGCGCCCGCATAAACGAGG
>DASTZT010000305.1:0-3606 GCA_035764225.1 Ktedonobacteraceae bacterium | reverse complement strand
GTGTTCGATCAGGGGTACCGGGGGTGGGGTATCATTGGTAGCACTGCTCTGCTCTATCTGAGCAGTACCAACGGCCCAGGCATCGTTGCCAGTAGCAGCCGAGACAGATGACAAAGAATTATCGCCCGGCAGGTTTGGACTCGCGATCTGGTGCCAGGCGTGCGCAACTGAATCGCCGCTTGTTGATGGCTGGCGTGAATGGAGAAGCAGGACAAAACCGCTCACTAGTAGACTAACTATCAGCACTGCCGCTAGCGCATTGGCAATGCGGCTCAAGCGCTGCGCTGGTCGTACAGAGTGAGAATGAGTCGCAGACAGAGGCACTGGAGGCAGCTTTGGACTAGCCTGGTTATCCAGCTGATGCTCGGAGCTACTGGCATGTGATGTCAATTTCTGACGCACACGCTCTATGGCCTGCGCCTCCTCTCGTGCCCACACAGCATGGAACTGTTTCAGACGATGATATGCCAGGCTTTCAGGCGACGCCAGAATCTGGCCCTCTGCTTGTGCAAGCACGTCAAGCTGTTCCTCCAAAAGGTTTTCCTGAAAAGGCTCATCATTGCTAAATTTCACGATGTACCTCATTCTTCCGTACTAAAGGATCGCATCAGGTTGAGGGCACGCCAGAGCATTTTACGTATCGCTCCCTCTTTTTTACCCAGAACCTGTGCGATTTCTGCACATCGCAGCTCATAGACAAAACGTAAGTAGACCACCTGCTGCTGGAGATGTGGCAGGCGTTGCAGCAAGGTCCTGGTGCGTTCATATTCTTCCTGGCTTAGCATCACCTGCTCTGGCGAGATGGTTTCATCTGCATAGAGCGTATCCACGACCAGTTCCAACCGGACATGCTGGCGGCGCTTGCCACGACGATAGTGATCAGCGACTTTGTTCGCAGCTACTCTGAGCAGCCACGCTCGCTGAGTCTCTATGCTACGTTCCTCCAATAGTGTGCTCTGTTCAAGAGCGACCAGGAATACTTCGAGCAGAAGATCCTCGGCCTCTTCACGGGTCGCGGTACGCAGGCGAAGATAAGAGAAAATGGTTTGCGCGTGATCCTGATAAAGCCGCGCCGATGGAGATTCATCTTCGCCGGGCTGCGTTGCTCCCGATCCTGATAAAGATTGTTGCATCACTCTTCCCTATATATGGGTAAAATGTAACATAGTTCAGGGAGAAACAATTCAAGAGATTGTCCATCTAGTAAGTCGTCTCTGGGCTGCAAAATAGGACATAGCTGCTCAAGGTGAAGCTTTTGAGATAAAGCACAAAACCACCACCCGGAGCACCCCTCTAAAGAAACGCTCCGAGTGGTCCTGTCAATTAGCCCGCAGCGCGTTTGAGATCGTTGGGCGGGAAAGCCCCTGCGGCGATGCAGGCGGCGGACCAGCGATTGAGCTGCTCTAGCAAGCGGTCGAGATCGCTGCCGATAGCATCGATGATGGGCTGCTCCATTGCGTCGGTGTGCTCCTCAATCTCGTCGCGGATGCGTAGCCCTTCGGGTGTCAGTGCTCCATCGGAAACAAGTCCTTGAGCTTGTAGACGCGTAGCTGTGGCAGCGATGGTATCTGGACTCCAACCTCTACTGGCAGTGTATGAGCCTAAGGGCATGCCCACGTAGAGTTCAGTCAGGATGTTCATCGCCACCGGGTCAAAGCCTGCTGTGATGTAGGCCGCGATATGGCTGTCGCCCCGGTGTTCGCGTACCATATCGCAGGCACGCCACAACTGACCCAACGGATCTTCGGGCCAGGGAAGCGAGAGCAAGCCTGAAAATAAAGCGCGTCCGGTGGCATCGGCTGCTGCCAGTCCCCGGCGGAGAGTGGCGACGGCAAACGTCACATCCTCATCGCCCAAGATCTGTTGCAAGCTGGCAATCGTAGCCTCATCACGTATCGCCAGCAAAGCGGCGCGATTGATGTGGCTACGAGCTTCTTCATACAGGCCGGTAAGCAGCCCTGCATCAAAGGCGGCGAAGGCGGCAACAACCAGAGAAGCAGGTGGTTCACCCAGCGATGCCGCTCGCCCCCAGACGTAGCCAGTGAGAAAATTAAGGCCCTGGGCCGCCAAGCGTTCATTGGTCATGCGAGACCATACAGCGTGCATCGCCAGGGGTTCGCAGGCATCCCGCAAGCGACGAGCCGGGCGAGCATTAGCAACGGGGTAAGGGGTTGGGGTATCTGGTGGCGCGGGCTGGAAGAAGACCTGGACGACGGTATCGTAATCCATCATGTTCCTCCCTTTCATAAAAGTATAGGTAAATATGACATTCGCCTCTATAGTATATGCCAAACGCAGCCCATGATATCCAGACGAGATGTTATAATAACTGAACGGCAACGCTTTATTTCTGTCGAGCGTTATTTTGAACAACAAAAGGAAGATGCATGACGCGTATTCAATTTGGGCTGGCCCTGCCCAGTCCTCGTCCTGGGATGTCTCAAGAGACGTATATGGCTACCATACAGAAGGGCCTGGAGCTGGTCACAGGCCATTTTGATTCGGGCTGGTTTGTCGATCATACCCAGTTTGGTGCCAACTCCTTGCTGGAAGGATGGACCATGCTGACCTACATGGCTGCACTCCACCCGCAACTACAGTTTGGGCATGCCGTACTCTGCCAGTCCTTCCGTAATCCGGCTCTGCTGGCCAAAATGGCGGCTACATTGCAGTTTCTCAGTGGCGGTCGCTTCATCTTCGGTATTGGGGCGGGGTGGAAAGAGGACGAGTATAGAGCGTATGGCTATGATTTTCCTTCGGCGGGCACGCGTGTAGAAGAGCTGGAAGAGACACTACAGATCGTCAAGGCCCTCTGGCGCGATGAGCAAGGCACGGTACGAGGTAAACACTATCAAGCTATAGAAGCGTACTGCGAACCGAAGCCAGATCCCATCCCTCCCATTATGATCGGTGGCGCAAAGCCGCGCATGTTACGCTTAATTGCTCGCCATGCCGACTGGTGGAATGTCTCCTGGACGGGCATCGAAACCTACCGTCAGGAAGTCAAAGAATGCGAGCTGGCCTGCGCTAAAGTTGGGCGCGATCCTGCCACTCTGCGCCGCACCTGGTTCGGTGGTAGCCTGTGCGCCCCAACAGAGGAGAATCTGGCGGAACTCAACGTGAGCGGCATAACATCTGCCAACGCCTTTGTTGGCACTCCTGAACAGATTGTTGAGCAAATGCGCCCCTTTATCGATCTTGGCGTTGATTACTTTATGCTTGGCTGGGGTGGCTTCCCCAATCTCACCACCGTCGAGATGTTGGTGCAGAAGGTGTTACCTGCGCTGAATAGCTAACGCGATGTGCAAGGTGTTCGTGTAGCAGGGATCGCCACCAAGAAACCTGGGAAAACTCCTGGTGATCGTGGGTCTCCTGGGGTTACCTCAGGGCTGGTGGCGACGCGATTGATCGCGTCCGGTTCACCGTCTGCCTGGCCCCACCCGGCGCTGAAGCGGACGCCATGAATGCCGTCGCCACAGGGGATGAGCAGCCGCACGGAGGCAGAAGCCGCAGGTAGGACCGAACTACTGGCACATCGCGTTAATTAGAAAGTTTCGTTATCCGGTGCTATCTCTTGTTGCTTGCTTTTACCATATTTTAACCAAA
>DASTZT010000304.1:0-4025 GCA_035764225.1 Ktedonobacteraceae bacterium | reverse complement strand
CGATTGAATCTCATGAGAGACGTTAGAAATGAACTCCTGGCGCATCGTCTCCATCTGGTTTAATTCGAGCGCCATGCGATTGACGCTGTTGATTAATTCGCCAATCATGCTATGATATTGACGCTCAAAAATGTTCTCAAGCTGGACGCTGAAATCGCCTTTCGCGACGCGCTCCAGCGCATCAATAATTGGCCCATAGATCCTCATTTCACCTATGGGCTGTCTCGATCTAAAAAGACGGCCTATCGCAGTTACAATCAACCCAAAAAGACAGATGCCGCCCACAGAGTTGATGAGCTGCACCACAAGAGCTGGAGGGGTCCAGCCGATGATGCGATAGATCCAGGCAGTGCCAAAAAACATGACGACGAACATCACGGTTAAACAGCACATGATAAAGATAAACCAGAGCAACCCCTGGACTCTGCGACTTATCTTCACGGAACTGCCTCCATGCGATACCCCAGCCCGCGCATAGTTTTGATGCGGAAGGAGTGTTGTTGTTCGGGAAAACGTTCACGCAGCCGATTGATATGGACATCCAGCGTGCGCTCGTTCCCGGCAAAATCGTAGCCCCAGATATCTTCAATCAACTGGTCTCGCGAGAGCGTCCGCCCCGGATAGCTGGCCAGCTTAAACAGCAGCTCGAACTCTTTCAGCGGCAGGGTCAGAGGTTCGCCATTGATACTGATCTCATAGGTGTTGCGGTCCATGAACAGCTTCCCCAATTGCACCGTCTGAGACGTGGCAATGCGATAGCGTTTTAACAGGGCTTTCACTCGGACGACCAGCTCCAGCGGCTCAAAGGGCTTTACCAGGTAATCATCGCTGCCCAACTGGAAGCCGCGAACTTTGTCACTGGTCTCGCCCTTCGCCGTGAGCATGAGCAAAGGCATATCATGATAGTGTCTTAGCTGAGAACAGAGTTCCCAGCCGTCCATCTGTGGCATCATAATATCGAGTATCACCAGATCTACCTTCGTCGTCTCTAGCATTGAAAGGGCGGCTACTCCATCGGCAGCTTCGCAAATGTCAAAGCCCTCTTTTTGCAGGAAGACTCGGACCAACTCCCTGATATGGGCATCATCGTCCACAAGCAAGATCCTACTCATACATCCCCCTGACAGTGCTTTTCCTTCTTACAAGCACAAATGACAGCAAAACCTGAACATCAATTTCCTTGATAAGAAGCATACAACTTTTTCGTAAACTGAATTTAAACCTGCTTCGTCACGACGGCAAAAGAAAAGATAATTCCTGAATTATGACAGGTCATAAATGCACCCAAAAGAGGAATACAAATAAGCCGAGCAAATGTTATACACCGAGAATGGGCCGATGCACCTGGAGATCTATCAGGAGGTTACAGATTGATGAGTTCCACCATGCGCAACAGACACTTTCTCACGTTGGATGACTTCAGTTCTCAGGATATTTCATTTCTACTCCAGTTGTCAGCCGAGCTAAAAGCGGCGAAATATGCAGGGACGGAAGTGTCACGCCTGCACGGAAAAAATATTGCGCTAATTTTTGAGAAGGATTCAACACGCACCCGTTGCGCCTTTGAGGTGGCCGCCTTCGACCAGGGAGCACATGCCACCTATATCGGCGCTGGCGGCTCCCATATTGGCTATAAAGAGACGATCAAGGATACCGCCCGCGTACTGGGACGCATGTATCACGGCATAGCATATCGTGGAGCCAGCCAGGCCACCATAGAAGAACTCGCGCACTATGCGGGTGTCCCCGTGTGGAACGGCCTGACCGACGAGGAGCACCCCTTGCAGGCCCTGGCCGATCTGTTCACGATGCAGGAGCACGCTCATAAACCGCTCACCCAGGTGGCATGCTGCTTTCTAGGTGATACCGGCTTCAACGTGGCCGCATCGTTGCTGAGCGGCGGAGTAAAAATGGGCATGGATATGCGTCTGGCAGGTCCGCAAGAGTATTGGCCGAGTACTCAACGCCTGGCGACACTGCAAAAACTGGCCAGTGAAACCGGCGCGCGGATCACGGTTACAGAGGATGCAGAGGCCGCCGTTGAGGGCTGCGATTTTGTCTATACCGATGTCTGGGTCTCGATGGGTGAGCCGGAAGAACGCTGGGACAAACGCGTGCGCCAACGGCAAATGCTCCCCTATCAAGTGAACAGTCGGCTGATGGCCCTGACCTACAATCCAGAGGCCAAGTTTATGCACTGCCTGCCAGCTCATCACAATACCGATACCACGCTCGGCAAACGGATCGATGAACTTTACGGTCTGGACAGCCTGGAAGTAACCGAGGAGGTTTTCGAGTCGCCAGCCTCGATTGTATTTGACCAGGCAGAGAACCGTCTGCATACCACCAAAGCGGTGCTGATCGCAACACTGCTAGATTAGTTTTCGGTCCTACAATTTTAGCTGTTTATAGCCCTCGGCAAAGCGGGGATCGTCGAGCCGGAAGCCATCAGGATTCGTTCCTTTTTGCAGGGCCAGGTAGTACGTAAAAAGTTGCAAGGGCAACAGGCAGGTGAGAGCAGTTAGCTCCTCGTTGATTGGAGGAACGCCGACGACGGCGGCTGCTCCCTGGTAGATGGCGCTATCTTTCGCGTTGGACCCATCGTCAAGCAAGAGATAGGGGATGCCTATCGCTTTGACCTGACCAGAGAACTGCACAACTCGCTCCTGGGCTGCTCCTGCCGGGGCAATGAGAATAAAGAGATCCTCAGGCTCTACACATTGGAAGGGACCATGCACCATCACCTCTATCGCCATCCCTTCAGCCTGCAAATACGACGTTTCTTTTATTTTCAGAGCAATCTCCTGTGCCGTAATAGCGGAGGGGCCGCCGCCAACCAGCCAGATGCGCCTGCGGTTGAGATAGTGCTGTGCCAACGTTTTGACCTGCTCCTCCCTCTCCAGACAGCTTCTCAGGATAGCAGGCAAATCCGCTAGAGCAAAGACCTCAGCCCCCGTCTCCCGTCTGGCGTGTGCATTCGCAAGCGCGGCTAAAGCAACGATGGAGGTAGAGTAGCTAATGGTGTGGGCTGACGATTTGTCCTGCTCTACCGTCTTGAAGGTCTGACTGGCATAGCGGGCGCTCAGGGGATCTCCCTGCCCGGTAATGAGCAGCGTATAGCAACCTGCTTCCTGCGCTCGCTGGATGGCCTGGAGACCATAGACTTTGCCTCCGCGATGGCTCACGAGAATGACGGCATCGTCGGCATTCAATGGGGGACCGTAGAGGGCAAAATCGAAGGCATGCATGGCCTGGGTTGTGAGGCCAACACGGCGAAAGAGCAGATATCCAACCTGCGCGGCATGAAACGAGGTGCCAATGCCGACCAGAAAGATGCGTCGAGCGGCATGTAGCTTTTGCACAATCTCGTCGGCAACGCTGGCGGCCCTGACGGCGATGCTGGCACAGGCGTCTGGTTGTGTCATAACGGCTTCATACATATGATAGGGATGGTGAGCGCCGGTTTCTGCGGTCATAATGAGCGTACCTTGCCTTTCTCTTTTTCCATTGACTTGATGAATGTTCACCCCTTATGATACCGTAATAGTGACATCAACAAAACAGCCATTTTAGAGCAAAAACAGCAGGCCATCTTTCTATCTCCGCCCTCCTGACCGACAAGCTCTTCTGCCTGGATATGGCGGACTCACGTTGACAGAGATTCAGTATGGAGCCAGGCAGTTAGCCGCTATCATTCGCCAATATATTCTTGATTCAGAGGGGAGGGAACGGTGATACTCGAAGAACAGCTATCACCACAGCACCTGCCGGACGACCTGCGACTGATGATCGCCCAACGCTACGGGCTGGTTCCAGGTCAGTCATCCCGGCTTTTTGGCGGCGATGAGTGCGTGATCTGGAAAGTGGCTTCCTGTCGGGGACCGTTTGTGGTACGCATCATCCCCGCCTTCCGCTCTCCCGAACGACTCACCTGGATACACCAGCTAACGCGTACCCTCCAGGCCACGCTTCCTGAGGTAGTGTCTCCGCTCTCGATGCCGAATGGGAACACGCTCTTTCACTAT
>DASTZT010000303.1:0-12431 GCA_035764225.1 Ktedonobacteraceae bacterium | reverse complement strand
ACCAGCAACGCCCTACCGCGTACGGTATCCGCAACGGTGAAATGCTGTTCGTCCAGAATGCGAATGGAGTGGGGATGATCGAGATTCTCCAGTATCGGTTGCCACGCGCCCGTACTGCGGTCAATCGCAATCACCATGCCTTGATGGAAGAGTGAAGCCAGGATCTTGCCACTTGGTAGCTCGGCAACCGAGTTAACATGGGTTGTTTGACTGAGGGTGCCATATTTGATGGTGCGATGATCGGCTGCTTTATCTAGCTGCCTCCGCTGACCTGTCGGCGTAAACTCAAAACCATGATCGGTGGCCCACCAGCTCCATAGAATCTCCCCTTGACGGTTGAATTCCAGTAGGAGATCTAAGCCCGTGCTTGCAACGAGGTATCCTCGCTGTGTGCGTGAAATCGAGTGAAGGGCATTGAAAAGAGGGGAGGTGATAACGTCCGGCTGTACTATGTCCAGATGGGTATCTACTTCATAAATACGGTCAAACGCGGTAATCAGGACTCCCTTTTCTGACTCTACCATACCGGCAGCCATGCCGAGATCAATCGTTTTCTGGGAGCATCCCAGGTTGTCAATCAAGCAAAGCAGACCGCCCAGGTCTTCATCTGGCTTCTGATAACTGCCGCGAACTGTCAGCGGGCACTGGAGCTGCTGACCGCTCTCTGACCAATGCTTTTTCAAGGTAGAGTGTCTGGTTGAGATGCAACTGAGCAGTAATTTCATTGGACTTCTTGTCAGTCCTTTCCGCACAAGCAATAGTTGACTTAGTAGATCAACATACATTACTATCTGTTTCGAGTATACTGAAGAACGTCTGTATTGTCAATGTTGCTTGTCTCCCATCTAGTTGTCATTGATCGTTGTTCAATAGACGCATGTCACCGACCATGATAGAATGGGCGGGGTGATAGATCATGGTAATTCGGAGGGCTTTTTAGTGAATAGTAATCGCGCGTTCTTCAATGAGGAGATGGAGACACTCCCTAAAGCGCAACTCAAAGCTTTGCAATTGCAGCGTCTACAGGCAATCGTTGAACGAGCCTACCAGCAAAATCAGTTTTACCGCCATCTTTACGATCAAGCAGGCGTTAAACCTTCTGATATTAAATCTCTAGAAGATATTCGCAAACTGCCGTTTCTGGAAAAGAAAACGGTACGTGCGGCCTATCCGTACGGTACGGCTCTCGCGGCCCCAGGAGGCGAGGGCGGCCTGCTGGAAGTGCATTCAACCAGCGGCACAACTGGCAAAAGCGTGCCGGTTTTTGCGACGAAAAAGGATATTGCGTACTGGGCAGAACTGAATGCGCGCGAACTCTGGATGACCGGATTACGCCCCGGCGACGTGTTGATGAACTGCTACGGCTATGGCATGCCAACGGGCGGCTTTGGTTTCCACTATGGCGCGATGGCGATGGATGTGATGACGATCCCAATGGGATCGGACGCTCGCCAGTATGATCGCATGATCGATTTTATCCTTGATTTTGGCGTGACCGCCATCTGCATGACGCCGTCAGTGGGCCTCTATGTTGGGAGCAAGGCTCATGAGCGCGGCGTGGATTTCAAAAATGCGAAGCTCAAAATCGGGCTGTTTGGCGCGGAACCCTGGCCCTGGGAAACCCGCCTGAAACTTGAGGCGTTATTCAATATTATCGCTTATGACGAGTTTGGCATGACCGAATTTCTGGGGCCGGGTATGACCTGCGAATGTTCCGTGCGCGATGGTATGCACGCCTGGGCGGATGCCTTCCTGGTGGAGTGCATCGATCCCGAAACGGGCGAGCCAGTCGAGGAGGGACAGGATGGCGAGCTGGTCTGGACCTGGCTTTCAGCCGATGGCACGGCGATGATTCGCTATCGCAGTCGCGACCTTTCGCGCCTCTGGTGGGAGGAACGCTGCTCGTGCGGACGCACCCATCCCAAGATTGCCGCGATCAAAGGGCGCAGCGACGATGCCGTTTCCATCAGGGGCCTGATCGTCTTTCCCAGCCAGGTGGAAGCTGCCCTGGTGAAATTCCCCGAAACGGGCGCAAACTTCCGCATTATTGTTGACAAACGCGACGACCTGGATACCTTTGATTTAAAGGTAGAAGTCAAAGATCCTGCCATATTGGGGAATAGCGAAAGCGCCAGCGCATTAAGGAGCCAGATGGCTGAAGCCGTCAAATCGGCCACAGGCAATACGCCGCGCGTAGAACTGGTCCCGCCCGATAGCTTGCCTCGTGCCAGCGGCGGCGAATCTAAGACCGCCAGTGCCCGTGTCGAAGATCGGCGCAAACGGTCGTAGGGAAGCATATGAATCTTGGAGCAGGGCAATAAATCGGACGCGCTCATGCTGATAACAAATGAATTCGAAAGATGATGAACAATGAGCAACAAGGGCAAGCGCAAGGCCCCCACATCCCCGCATCCCTCCCCCTTGCCCCTACAGCCTGCGGTGGAACCGGGCCGAGACCGTGCGGATGGGGTGCGGGTAGGGGCAAGGGGCGGTGAGGGGACTGGGAGGGGGCCTTGCGCTTGCCCTGCTGGAGCATAACCCCATGTGAGGCGAGGAGAGGAAGGATCTCAAGTTGGTCGGCATGGAAGACGTAGGGCTGGACAAATTTCGCTCTTGTACTTGTCCTCAGACTGCTGTATAATACCGTCCTTGAAGGGTAGGAGGTTTCCCGTATTCTATGGCACAAGTCATTGCTGCTTGAAGAGAGGCGCTCTCATGACGACAACACATATTCCGCGCGGAAAGTATCACATCTGGACCGTTGGCTGCCAAATGAATCAGGCTGATTCTCAGCGCATTCAAACCATGCTTGACGAGCTTGGGTGGGAAGAGACCAGCATGGAGCAGGCCAATCTCGTGGTCCTGAACACCTGTAGCGTGCGCCAGGCTCCCGAAGAGAAGGCTCATAATCAACTGGCTCAACTGAAGCACGCTAAGGCTAAGCGCAGCGATCTCCTGGTAGCATTGATGGGGTGCATGATTGGTAGCCAGAAAACGATTGATACGCTGAGCAAACGCTACCCGCATATCGACCTTTTTATGAAGGTTGAGCAGGCCGATATCTTGCCGCGCTTCCTCGAAGAACGCTGGACGCCTATCTCTGGCGCTGGCTGCCTCGATATCGAGTATATGCCGGATGAGGCTCCTCACCCTTCTGCTGAGCCTGTTTTACCAACGTTCGCAACCTCGACTGTGACGACAGGAAAGCGGCATGTGCTGCCAATGGCGATTACGCCCAAACCGGGCGAACGCATCGCGCACTATCCAACGAAGATCGAGCCGACGCAGGCCAGCCCGACCGCATGGCTTCCGGTGGTCCTGGGCTGCAATAAGGTCTGTACCTATTGTATCGTGCCCTATCGTCGTGGTCGCGAACGCAGCCGCCCGATAGATGAGCTGATGGTCGAGGCGCGTTCCCTGGTGGCGAAAGGGGCAAGAGAAGTAACCTTGCTCGGTCAGACCGTTGAAGCCTATGGGCTGGATTTGTCCGATAAGCCGGATCTGGCTGATTTGATGACGCACTTGAGCGAAATTGACGGGCTGGACCGCATTCGCTTTATGACTTCTTACCCTCAACATATGACCGATAGTATGATCGAACGCATGGCTCAGTTGCCAAAGGTCTGCGAGCATTTGAATATTCCCGTGCAGGCTGGCGATAATGAGATGTTAAAGCGGATGAAACGAGGCTATACGCTGGAAGAATATTGCGAACGTATTGAGCGCGTGCGCCAACTCTGGCCTGAGATTACGCTCTCGACCGATGTGATTGTCGGCTTTTGCGGCGAGACTGAAGAAGAGTTTCAGCATACGCTCGATCTGTTGGAGCAGATCCGCTTTGATGTCGTGCATGTCGCTGCTTACTCTGTCCGTCCTGGTACGGTGGCCGCTCGCTGGGAAGACGATATTCCCCTGGCAGAGAAAAAACGACGGTTGCACGCGGTGGAGGAGGTGCAGGCAAAAATCGCCCTTGAATTGAACCAGTTGTACATCGGTCGAGACGAGGAAGTGCTGGTCGAGGATACCAATGTCACTCACGGGCGCAAGCAGTGGAAAGGGCGTAATCGCGCCAATAAGTGGGTGTTTTTCCCGCAACCAGAGGAAAGTGAGTCCAACGGGTCTGGTAGCATTCAGCCCGGCGATCTGGTGAAGGTGCGTATCGAGCGAGCAACATCCTGGTCCCTCCAGGGATTGCCCGTTGCGATATAATGAGCGGACTATCAATCATCACATTATGTGAAGTTGGAGGAAGTTTTGATGACGCAGGCTTTGTCGGCTGAAGAAAAGGCTCGTTTAAAAAAGCAGTGGACAGATCTCGCTGTCAAACAGGCCCAGGAGGGCCAGTGGGAAGAGGCGGTCAACACCAACAAGAATATCTTGAATATCTTCCCCACTGAGCCAGATGCCTGTAATCGTCTGGGCAAAGCATACAGCGAACTGGGAATGTATACGGAGGCGCGCGAGGCGTACTCGCAAACGCTCAAGTACAGCCCCGGTAACGCAATTGCCAAGAAAAACCTGGATCGGCTCGCGTTGCTTCAGGAAACCCCGGTCAAGAATCATGCCGGAGTGGATCGGATCGATCCCAGGCTGTTCATTGAGGAAACGGGGAAAACGGGCATGACCGATCTAATCAGCCTTGCCCCGGCTTCAAGGCTGGCAAAAGTAGGTGTTGGTGACAGGGTGCAGTTGCACGTCACTGGACATACTTTGCTAGTGCGCAACGCTGGCG
The DNA here is from genome assembly GCA_035764225.1 of Ktedonobacteraceae bacterium. Taxonomy (GTDB): domain Bacteria; phylum Chloroflexota; class Ktedonobacteria; order Ktedonobacterales; family Ktedonobacteraceae; genus DASRHT01. Next base: position 7,699 of record DASTZT010000303.1, on the reverse strand, counting down.
GAGAAGATATCGGGCAGGTTGAGCCACGCCTCGCCAATCGCTTAATCAGCTTTATGGAGGGAGGCAACCGCTACGAGGCGGCCATCCTCGCGATGGAGCAGGGACAGGTGCGCATTATCATTCGCGAACAATATCAGCATCCCAGCATGTTTGGCAAGGTCAGCTTCCCATCACAGGGCAGCGGCGATACGATCCGGGCGTACATCAAGGATACGATGTTGCGCTATGATCGTGAAGACGAAGAGGATCTGGGCAATGATGATGAGTATTATGATGGTGGAGACGATACTGAAGATATGACTGATATTGATTTCGAAGGTAATAACGAAGTCGAAGAATAAACCACATTAGAGAGGTAATAGCTTCTATGAACAAAACCAAAAAAGTTGCATGGCGCAAACATCGTACCAAAGCCAAGAAGTACAAGGACAGGCAACAACAGCAGGCGAAGGCCGGTGGGACTTCTGCCGTAGTGGGACGGCGCTAAGCAGGCGTTGTTCCAGCGCGTCTGACCTATGAGCAGTTCATCTCCTTCTGCATCATCGGCCTCTGTCCGTAATATTTTAACGCTGCTCGCCTCACGAGACGCGCAACTGGTCGCTGGAACCGGCGGCTTAGAACATCGGGTAACGTGGGCATGCCGTATGCGAGCACGCCTCCCTGCTTTTGAGAGCATCCAGGGAGGCGAGCTCGCATTACTCACCCTCTCTCAACTGCGTCGCCTCGATGAAACGCTACCCCACCTGCTCAAAACGCTTCACAAGGCGGGGGTGGCGGTGGTAGCCGTCGCCGCTCCTGGCCCAGAGGCGCTGGGCGACGAAGCCAAAAACATCTCCGACCAGTTACACCTTCCCCTGATTTTCCTTCCCGCCACAACCCAACTTGAAGAGATTGAGCGCGAAGTTATCACCTTTGTGGTCAGTTTTCGTGGTGAAATCGAGCGCAAATCAATCGAAATTGCCCATCAACTGATGCAGCTAAGCGTGCAGGGGGCTGGCATCCAGGGGGTGTGTGAGTATCTTGCTGTCAGCCGGGGCAAATGGGTGATTGTGCAGGATGCGCAGCAGCGCGTCCGCCTCCAGGCGGCTCCTCCCAACGCCGAAGCTTTACTCCTGCCCACCCCATTGACCAGCGAGCACTTGAGAATACACGGCTTGACGCGGGTGGTTGAGCCGATCATGATCCGCCATGAAGTCGTCGGCTACCTTTCGCTAGTGGGCAACGAAGATAATTTCGATTACCTGGAACGAATTATTCTCGGTCAGGTCGCTCCCATTCTGGCCTTAGAAGTGGCGCGTGAGCGTGAACGCAGCGAGGTAGAGAGCCGTTATCTAGCGGAGGCGTTCACAGACGTGCTGCAAGGGCATTATCAGCAGCCGGAGGAGATGCTGGCCCGCGCTCGCCTGCTCGGATATGACCTTACCACACCGCAAGTCGTTGCGCTTTATGAAGTTGCTCCGGGCGAGTCCGACTATCCCGAAGGTAGCCCACTGGCTCTGTGGAGCAAGCGTGTGCGCGATGAGCTATTGCGCATCTGGCCCACCGGCTGGGTTTTATGCGAGCCGCGCCGTGTGACCGCGCTCCTGCCCCTCTCCGACTTAGACGGCAATGCCGAGCACGAGCGCGAGTGTGAAGATGCTGTCTTTTCGCGCCTGGAACGTGTGCAGTCGCGTTTAAGCTCTGGCAAAGACAATGGCACTGAATCGCTGGTTTACTCCTGTGGCATCGGACGGATCGCCAGGAAATTAGAGGGGATACCGCCATCCGCTCGCGAGGCGCAACAGGCTCTGGAGATAGGCAGACGCCTCTTTGGAGAAGGCAAAATTCATTCATTTGCCCGCCTGGGCGTTTATCGCCTCCTTTTCTATCTGGATGGGCAGCGCGACCTGGAGAGCTTCTATCAAGAAACCCTCGGCCCATTGCTCAATCATGACTCCCGCGATAATACCCTGCTCGAAACCCTGGAAGGCTTCTTTCGCTGTAACGGCAACCTGAGCGAGACGGCCCGCACCATGCACCTTCATCGCAACTCGCTGCTCTATCGGCTTGGGCGTATTGAAGAGATTTTAGGTGCGTCACTCGATGACCCTGAATTGCGCCTCTCACTGCAAATTGCCCTGAAAATCCATCATCTGCAAAAACGCTAAACTGTGATAAGCTTGCCTCCTGCCGCTTTGAGCAGACGATCACGGATCGCCAATCCCAACCCCTGGCGGCCAAAGCTGCGACAAAGAATCGCCTGAACTCCTGCCTCCTCAAGCACTCGCAGACCTGCGAACAGACGCAGTGCAACCTGCTCAGCCGTGCTGCCCAACGCATAAACGCGTGCCCCGCTCCCCTCAAAAACCGCGACATCCTCATCAGCCACCAGCACGCCGACCTGCTCGCCCAGCTCCTCCCTGCGTTTCGCCTCCGCCAACATTGCTTGAAGCATGGCCTCTGCCGGACCCTCGAAAAGAAACGTTGGCACGGTGGGAGCGTAGTGGATCAGCAATTGACCCGGCGCTTTCTGGGCCATCTCCTCAATCAGCACCGCCTCCTCTGGCACGCTTTTGCGTTCTGGAGGTGGCTGGACTTCAGGCAAGATCGTGCGCAATTGCTCCAGGCCGACTCCGCCGGGACGGAGAATTATTGGTGTTTCAGCGCAAAGATCAAGGATTGTGGATTCTACTCCGACCGCACATGGTCCCCCATCCAGGATCAATGGCACGCGCCCATTGAGATCCGTCAGGGCGTGCCGGGCCGTTGTCGGGCTAATGTGCATAAAGCGATTCGCGCTGGGAGCCGCAATCGGTGAGCCGGTAGCACGGATCAACGCCAGAGCTACCGGGTGGCGCGGCATCCGAATAGCGACCGTTGCTAGCCCCGCCGTCACCAACTTTGGCACCTGTGATCCTGCTGGCAAAATCAGTGTGAGCGGACCGGGCCAGAACGCCTCGGCGAGCCGCCGCGCCTGAGCGGGAACATTCGTTACCAGGGCATGCAGCTCTTCTTCAGCCGCGATATGCACAATCAGCGGATCGCTGAAGGGACGCCCCTTCGCTACAAAGATCTGCTCTACTGCCGCAGGTTGCAGCACATCGGCACCAAGCCCATAAACCGTCTCGGTGGGAAAAATCACAAGCTGACCCGCTCGCAGCAACGCTGCCGCCCGCTCGATCAAATCAGGCTCCGGGTCAAGAGGATTAGTCGAGATAACTTCCGTCTGTCTATATTGCATCGCTTCTATGGCTTTCTAAGTTGTAGATTTGTCTGCTGTGATACTCGCAGGTAGCGAAAAGATGATTTCAGACAAGCATATCATACTTTGGAGAGAATATTATCAAAGTGGCCAGAAAGCAGGGCCTTGCCGTTCTGGCTCCAGCTTATAACCCTTTGACGGAGCGTAAAATGCTCGCACTTTCGTACCGACCTGGTTCACCACGTCCAATTTATTGAGCGAATGTCTATCGGGACGACCACAATATCAGAAAACGGCACAACAACATAGAACGAGAAGGAAGGGCAATAAATTGGACGCGCTAAAGCTGGTCGGTACGAAGCTTTCGTCGTTGGGCATATTAGCCATCTTCCACTTGACGCTACTGCACATCCATGATACATTTCCTTCTGGACAGCAACAATGTCCATCTTTTGATGTTTCCTTTTCAAACAGAGCGAAAGGCGAAAATGGCGGTATGGCGGATATAGCCATTCAGCTTACAATGCAGGGCATGTTTTATGGCGAAGGGCGTTCCGTCGCCCAGGGCCTCACTGTGCCCTTTTTCAGGAAACATCGAAGATAACACCAGGCAGCAAATCCTGAAACGTGCAGGTCATGGGCGGAAGCATAGAGACGCGCTCGTGGCCTTTTTGATTCTTCCGATTCTCCTGGCAAGCAGTCATGAGCGTTTGTCTATAGCTACGCCCATGACTTTTGTTTGTTCGCGGGTTGGCTGGCTGCAACGAGCAGAAGTTTACCATTCAAAAGGAGGATCATGTATGACCACCACACTACCCGCGCATCTGAATCTGACGCTTCGTCCGGCATCACTGGACGACTTGCAGGCCGTAACCGAGCTGTTATGCGCCTGCGATATTGCCGACTCCGGTGAGCCGGATACCGATCCTGAGGATATTCTAGGCGATTGGCGGCAGCCCGACTTCGATCTCGCCACCGCTTCCAGCGTGCTTGTATCCCCGGATGGTCAGATCGTTGGCTACACCGATGCCCATTGTGGCAGCATCGGGATGACCATCAGTCCATACACTGCCGTTCATCCCTCCTATCGCAATCAGAGACTTGAACGTTATCTGCTGCGTCTCTCGGAGCAGCGAGCGCGTCAATACCTTGATGGACCTGGTGGCAAAGACATTGAACGCTTTATAAGGGCTTATGGCCTCACCGAACCCGGCAATCAACTGTTGGAAGAGGAAGGCTATCAGCTCTTAAAAATCGACTGGCGCATGGAGATCGAATTTGATGAGCCGCCGACAGCCCCTCAATGGCCGCAGGGCATTAGCGTTCGCCCCTACATCCAGGGGCAGGAAGAGCAGGTTGCTCATCGCATCATTCAGGAAGCTTTTAGCGAGCTAGCTCATCGGATCTATCATCCCTTTGACGAGTGGATGTCGTTGGCTATTGAACGCAACGATTTCGATCCCTCCTTGCTCTTCCTGGTGCTGGATGGCGAGGAACCTATTGGGGCAGTCCTTTGCGTCGATGATCGCGAGTTAGGTTGGGGTTGGGTGCGGCAGCTCGCTATCCTCAAGCCCTGGCAGGGACGCGGGATCGGCAAGCAACTGCTACGCCACGTTTTCGGCGCACTGTATCGTTGTGGCCAGCGTCGCGTCGGCCTGACCGTTGACTCACAAAACCCCAGTGGAGCGACCTACTTCTACCAGAACATGGGCATGCATATAGCCTCTGAAATCAGGCTGTATCAGAAGCAGGTAGATGGTTAGACCAGAGCCAGATCCGCATACTGTCGCATAGTCACTTGAGGAGGAGCTTGTACCTCCTCCTCAAGATAAACAAGCTTGAGCACAAAAGCACGCTTGCTATGCCTGTTGCATTTTCGTGTGTCTCTGCTGGTTGCGGTAGCGCAAATACTCATCAAGTACCTCTCGATTGTCCAGGGTGAGTCTGTCTCGTAGCTCGCTTTCATGGAGCCAGCACGGGCGTCCTTCTATGCTGCCGCGCAACGTCCCGCCAACTACTTCGGCCTGATAAATAATATTGATCGTGCTCATCCGATCAAATTGCTTGCTAGCATATGTCAGATAGCCGATCACATCGCCAGTACGCAGCAGCAGGCCGGTCTCCTCTCTGCCTTCACGCAACGCGGTTTGTGTTGGATGCTCGCGCCAACGCATAAAGCCACCGGGAAACGTCACTTTTTGAGTGGATAGCTCAACGACGAGGAAGCGGGAATCTTTTTCCACCACTACGCTGACACAGCCAAAGGGAGGCAAATTGCCGAACATGAGGAGGTTGAACAGATTGAAAAACACACTCACAACTTTTTTTAGCGCCCGGTATAGCATGAAAAACGTCCCTTCCAATATTTGGCGATCCGTCTCCCATTATAGGATAGATGGCAAGCAAAACGCTGCATGGTTACACTGATTTTTTCGGCGTTCTGAGAATTCCACATGCTTGAGCGTAGCAAGGAAAGGTGAACGTGAGGATATCACGCATCCTGGCTACGCGTACTCCAGAGACGATAGAGGTAGAGTGTGAGACTCAGCCAACCCCCTCCAAACAAATAGCCGCCCAGCACATCGGTCAGCCAGTGGTCTCCTAAGTAGATGCGGGCTGGTCCAACGAAGGCGATATTGAATGCGGGCAAACCAAGCAGGGCAAGTTTGCGACCCTGACGCTCTTTGCTTTTCCACCATCCTATGCATAAGAGCCATCCCCATAGCATGACTGTTGAGGCGACATCTCCGCTTGGAAAACTCTTACCCTTGCGAGCACTCATGACATGGACAAGCAAGGGATTGGGACGAGGACGGTCAATGATCCTCTTGAGCACTTTTTTCATCAACTCACCTATCCAGCACATCAGCAGGGTTACGATGGCCTCCACCCGTAAACGTTTCTTCCATAAGAGCAGAGCGCCAGGCACAGCCAGCATGTTGATGGTGCCAGAGGAGCTTACTACACGATTTACCGTCACTACAAGCGACCGCAGAAACGGGGAGTGATCTTTCTGCATGCGGCGACTGATGATGACTTCGCTGAGAGTCTGTCGATGGTGACGCGCCCAGCGTGCTAAAAGAGCAAAAAGTGTGAATTGTACCAGAGAACTTACGAGTAAAAAACTATGACGTTTCCTTGCCATTACCTCTTCCTTTCCTCGCAAAGAATGCCATCTATCGCTGCGTATCTTTACGGCAGTGTTCTACTGGTAGTACGGTGAATGGCGGCTTGAGGGTTCAGGTCTCAAGGTGGATACGAAAACATAACACGGCTCTCTCCCGACAGAAACGCCGTTCGAGAGCACCATGTTCGTCCATGCTCAAATCACGCACCATCCAAAATCGTCGTGGGAAATGGTTGGAGGAAAATCATCGTGGGGAAATGGTGGTAGGAAAATGGTGGTAGGGACTCGCTTTAGCGCGGGACAAGATAAATCATGTCCCTACGACCGGGAGAGAGAGTTTGCGGGGTGATGTTAGAAGCGCGTTTTGGTGGGGGAGAGTTTGCGAGGTGATGTTAGAAGCGCGTTTCGGTCGGGCAGAGAGGATGCAGGCGAGGCTGAGCAGAAGCCTCGCCTGCACCCCATACTGTGTTTTTAAAGGGGATGCTGCACAATTTAGCGACCGCTGCGAGCTTGGGCGCGGCGCACTAGAGCATCAACGGCGACGGCAATTACTAGCACGGCCCCTTCAATCATCTGCTTTACATCCGTGCCCTGGCTACGCAGATCGAGACCGTTCTCCAGGCTGCCGATAATCAAAGCACCCAGCACAATCGACCAGACGGAGCCGCGACCACCGAACAGGCTTACACCGCCGATCACCGCCGCCGCTATCGATTCGAGCAAGAGCGATGGGTTAATCTGGCTCGCGACCGCGTTGGCTCGCGATGCCGCGAGGATACCGCCAACAGCAGCCAGCGCCGAACACATGATAAAGACGGTGATGCGGATAAAGGTCACGTTGATGCCCGCCCGTCGCGCTGCTTCCGCGTTTCCTCCGACGGCGTAGATATGGCGACCATAGCGCGTCTTCGTCAGGACGACCCACAACAGCAGCATCAAGCCGAAGAAGATGGCCGCTGAATTGGGGACGCCCACAAATGTGCCCGGCTCCGGTCCCGGCGTGTTTTCGAGCACTAAGATGGTTCCTTCCACCAGGATGGCAACAAGCGCGATCTGGCTTATCAACTGCAGCAGTGGCTTCGTTCTCAGGCCCGCCCGCCCCCGGACCGTCTGATCCCAGACCAGTCCTACAGCATACAGGATCAGGGCGAGAGTTGGTAGGCCAACGCCATAGAGATCTGGCAGAAAGCTGCGAGAACTGCCCGCAATTGAGACAATGGTCGGATCATGCACAATCAGCGTTGATTGTCCTGCTAGCAGAAAGAGTAGCAAGCCGGAATAAGCAATTGAGCTGGCAAGAGTAACAATAAACGAAGGGATGCGTAGTACTGCGGTAAAAATGCCATTGATACAGCCAGCCAACCCGCCTACGAGCACGCCAGCCAGCATTG
>DASTZT010000302.1:0-7084 GCA_035764225.1 Ktedonobacteraceae bacterium | reverse complement strand
TGCTGCGTCCATCCTTTCAAAAATGTTACCCTACTATACAACAAATTCATGCTTGTATTTGGCCTCGGAACGCCCTATAGTTATCTATGATTAGGAAGATGGTTTTGCTTTTCACACACCACCGAACAGGAAGCCCCGTCCATTCATGGCGGGAGGAATGTGAGTCCTTTTAAGGTGGATCGGGCGGTGGTTTCTCTCCTTACGCTCTTTCATCCACTTTCTTGTATTGACATGCCGTTGAAAACATGAGAGAATACAACACATGAAAACAGTGCTAACAGCCAAACTCAAATTGCATACGGAGCCTGAGCAATTCCAGGCATTGCGTTGCACGCAACTGGCGTATCGTGACTCGCTCAATTACGTGAGTCAGTACGCCTTTGAACATGGCAAGATGAGTAATGCTGTTCGGTTGCAGGAAGGCACGTATGCCGAGATACGGGAAACATACCATCTGCCTGCACAAATGGCCTGTTCCGTTCCTCGTCAGGTGGGAGCCACGTACAAAGCCCTGTGGACAAAGGTGAAGCAGAACGCCGCCCAACGCAAGGCTGGCATGACCAAAAAACGATACAAAGGGCTGGATAACCCACCCAAGTATGTGAGTCCTACGCTGACGTATCAGTACGGCAAAGACTACGGTTTCAAGAAAGAGCAACAGGTCAGTATCTTGACGCTTGAAGGGCGTGTCATCGTTCCCTATACAGGCTATGACAAGCACATGGCCCTCATTCAGCAAGGAGCTCAGATCGGTGCGGCCAAACTGTGGTACGACAAACCCAAGAAACACTTTTACCTGCTCGTCTCTCTTGATGTGGAAACACCCGATCCCATGCCAGCAACCCATACCCAGGTGGTTGGTGTTGATGTCGGGATGCGGTACTTGGCCGTGGCCAGTACCACGCGAGGGAAGAGCACCTTTCATTCGGGCAAGCGCATCGTGCCGAAGTCCCATCACTCTGCGAGACTGAGAAAGCGTCTTCAGCGCAAAGGCACTCGTTCCGCAACACGTCGCTTGATAGCGATCAGTGGACGAGAGAGACGGTTGAAGCAAGACACCAATCATACAGTCTCGAAACGGATTGTCCAGCAGCATCCTCATAGTTTGATCGGACTGGAGAACTTGACCGATATTCGAGAACGCACGAAACGACGCAAGGGCAAGAAAGCAACGGGCAAGCAACGCAAGGCGAATGCTGCATACTCCAAGTGGGCCTTCTCTGAGTTGCACGCCATGATTGCGTACAAAGCCCTGCTCAACAACAGTATGGCGGTGAAGGTAGATGCCAACTACACCTCCCAGGCGTGTCCGATGTGTGGACATACCTGCAAGGCGAATCGGCCCAACAAGGGCTTGTTGTTCGTCTGCCTGAATTGTCATTATACGTTGCATGCCGACCTCATTGGTGCAAGAAACATTGCCATGAGAACGTTGCTCATTCGACAGGATTGGATGAGCACGGGCGTCTTGTCAGTACGCCCTGATGTGTCGGACGATGAAGCCAAAGCAGCACGTCTTGCTAGATATGCTGAGGTGCGGTGGAGTCCAGACACAAGCCCCTCGTCGCAGAGACAGGGGTAACTGACAGGGAGGTGTGTTATGCCAGATCGTTGCGAGCGTGTGGCTCATCGTGGTGGCTCTCAGCTTGCGCCAGAAAATACGCTGGCGGCTTTTCGTCACGCTCTGACTTTGCCGATTGATGCGATTGAGCTGGATGTGCAGATGATCCGCGATGGGCAATTGGTCGTTTTTCACGATAATACGATGGAGCGGCTGACCAATGGCATGGGCAATGTGCTTGATCTCGATTTTGCCTATCTACGCTCTCTCAATGCTGCCGCGCACTTTGCGGGCGGTTGGCCTGAGCCACAGCAGATCCCGACATTGCGCGAAGTGCTGACGCTGGTCAGAGGACATGTGAAGCTTTATATCGAGATCAAACGGAGCCAGCGCAACGGCAGCTATGGACGCTATCCGCAGATTGCGCAAGCGGTGGTGAGTGAGGTGCAGGCGACGGCGATGGTGGATCAGGTGGTGGTGATTTCTTTTGACTGGTCGGTTCTGGCAGAGGTGAAGTCGCTTGAACCGGCGATAGAGACCGGGATGATTGTTTCCAGAAGTGTATGGAATCCAGATGCGGCGCAGGCAGTAGAGATGCTGATGGAGCAGGCAAGCTCGCTTCAGTGTGGCTGGATAAATCTTGATCTCCGGCTGTTTACTCCTGAGATACTGGCTGCCGTTCATCATCATGGCTTGAAAGAGGGGATCTGGACGGTTAATACTGAGGCTGGGTTGCGCTCTCTGGCAGAGGCTGGCGTGGATTCTCTTACCAGTGATCGCCCGGATCTTTTCGCGGTGCTCGGATAGCCAGAGTGTATGCAATGTGTCTCTTCCTGGGAGTTATCCGTTCTATTAGCAGAATGGGCAATGGTACCATGCCGCTATAGTTGAGCAAAGATGGTGTGCTATAATGGGCCTCATCTTATATAGAGTAGCGGCAACCAGGTTCCTGTGAGCGGAGAAGAGAAGCTATGCAACAAGCAGAGACAGCAGTAAAAGTTGAGCCAGGAGCACTTACGCCAGCACCTCCTCAGGAGGTTGCTTTATCAATCGTTATCCCGGTGATGAATGAAGAACAGAGCGTTCGCCCCCTTTTTGAGCAATTGTCGAGCCGGATCGAGCAGTTGGGGAAACGCTATGAGGTAATTTTTGTTGATGATGGCAGTAAAGATGGAACCTTTGCTGAGTTAAAGCGGCTCCACGATGAGCATCCCGATGTTGTACGCGTAATTCGTTTCCGGCGCAATTTTGGCAAGACTCCTGCGCTGGTAGCCGGTTTTAGCCGTTGTCGCGGCACTGTCATATTTACGATGGATGGCGATCTACAGGATGACCCGGAAGAGATCCCGAACTTTCTGGCGAAATTGGATGAGGGCTATGATCTGGTCTCCGGTTGGAAGTTTCCGCGCCTGGACCCGATCTCTAAGACGTTGCCTTCGCGGGTCTTTAATGGCATGGTCAGCAGGTTGACCGGGGTGCATCTCCATGATATTAATAATGGCTTCAAAGCCTATCGCCGCGAGATGATTGAAGATCCTCACTTGAAGTTGTATGGCGAGTTCCATCGCTTTGTGCCCGTGATGGCTGAATGGCGCGGCTATCGTGTTGCCGAGATTAAGGTACGGCACCATCCGCGCAAATTTGGCGTCTCAAAATTTGGGGTGCGCCGTTTCGCGCGTGGCTTGATCGATCTACTCAATGTGCTCTTTCTGATATCGTTCTTGCGTACGCCGTTGCGACTCTTCGGCCCACTGGGGTTCTGGACGCTGCTAGTAGGTATTCTGATCGATATTTTCGTGGTTATCCGTAGCTACCTTGTGATCCATGAGCCTATTCATAACCAGCCTCTGCTCTTTGTGGGTATTTTGCTGATGATTTTTGGGGTGCAGTTCATTTTGACTGGCTTACAAAGCGAGATGATTCGTCACTACGCCTTTCAGCCTGGCGAAGAATATAGTATTAAACAGGAACTTGATTGATGCAGAGGGCGAAATTGATAAAAGCGGGGAAGCTGGTGGTGCGCTTTGGTTTGCCTGTGGCGATACTGGTATTCCTTTTTTTGTATGTGCAACGTAACTGGAGCGGGTTGGCGTCCTACAAATTTCAGCTCAATCCCTGGCTAGTAACTCTAGCTCTGCTGGGTTTTCTTCTGCAGGAATTGTCCTTTGGCATCATCTGGCGCATGGTTCTGGCTCGTCTTGGCTATCGACTAGATTTAGCAACCAGCCTGCGCATTTATCTGGCCTCCGAATTTGTCCGCTATATCCCCGGCAATGTCTGGCACGTCTTGACGCGCATTTTGTGGGTGGGCAAGTATGGCGTCCCACGCCCTATCGCTTTTGCCAGTATGACGGTTGAACTGATTACCAAACTGGCAGCCGGGGCGCTAATCTTTGCCGTGAGCCTGCTCTTCTGGGGCGATGTTGGATTGGTGGGCAAGTTGGTGAACGGTTCGCCGCTGATTGTCGCGTTGGGCAGCGTGACGATTGTGGCGTTGCTGGTAGTATTGCATCCTCGCGTGCTTAGCGGACTGTTAAATGGTGGCCTCCGGCTGATCAAACGTTCTCCTGTGGATATTACTCTGCGCTATAGCGATATTTTGCTTGTGACCCTGGCATGGTGCGTGAGCTGGCTCGTCGCCGGAATCGCGTTCTATGTGCTGCTGCTCGCCCTCTGGCCCGCCACGCCGCTAATCGCCTTGCCGATTTGTATAGGCATTGAGGCAATGGCCTGGGATATCGGGTTTTTGAGCTTTATTACTCCTAGCGGGTTGGGATTTCGTGAAGGTGCGGTGGCTGGCCTCTTCGCGCTTTCGTTGCCGTTGCCCTTTGGGATCGCCGCGATTCTGGCGCTGCTCTGGCGTCTAGTTTCGACGTTGGCCGAGTTGATCTGTGTCGGTGCAGCTTACCTGGGTAGTGGGCGGCAGATGCGTGCGATTCGGCAGGAGCAGACTAGCCAGGATTCAGGCGCTGGCACGATAGCGAAAAACGATCCAGGCAGCACGTTATCTGATGAGCCATCGCGTATTGGTGTGGAAGGGGGAGTCGGACGTGATTAGTGCAACGTGGCGTAAGCGTTTCTCCGTCCTGCGCAATCGGCTCTACCTCTATCCTCCTCCAGAACCAATGCCCCGTACCCGCCTGTTCTGGTTGGCGACTGGACTGGTTTCTCTTGCTGTGATCGCATTTAGCGTCTTCTTTATTTCCTACATGATTGCCCGGCAAAATGCTTTTGGTCTAAATGCGGAAGATTTTGGCATCATGGATCAGGCGATCTGGAATACGCTGCATGGCAATATGCTCCACCAGACGATCTGCAATATCGTGACCGATACAAATTGCTACACGACCGATGGCGTCTCCCGCTTCGCCATTCATTTTGAGCCGATCCTCTTCCCGATCTCATTGCTCTATCTGCTCTGGCCCGATCCCAAAGTGTTGCTGGTGGTGCAAACGCTAGTTGTGGCGAGCGGGGCCTTTCCCGCTTTCTGGTTGGCCCGCCTGCGCTTACGCAATGAACTGGCGGCTGTGGCCATCGCTGTGCTCTATTTGCTTTACCCAGCTCAGCAGCAGGCGACCGTCTCTGATTTTCATGCCGTGACTTTTACGGCGGCGCTTTTGCTCTTTACGCTGTATTTTATGTATACGCGTCGCACAGTCTGGCTATTTGTTTTTGCTATTCTGGCGATGGCCTGCAAAGAGGAGATCCCGCTCGTTATTTGTATGTTCGGTTTGTGGACGATAGTATTTCAGCAGCGTTGGCGGAGCGGCCTGGCGTTGGTGGTGCTTTCGCTGGCCTGGTTTGCGCTGGCCTTCCAAATGTTTCACCTCTTTAGCCCCACCGGACACCCTTTGCTAGCTGCACGCTATGGAGGGCTGGGCAATGGGCCGGTGCAGATTGTGGCGAATATTGTCAGACATCCCTTCGGCTTTGTGAAACTCTATGTGCTCTCTAGCGGTCGGCGTACCTACCTGGATACGTTGCTCTCCCCTACCCTCTATTTGCCGTTGCTTGCTCCCTGGGTGCTTATCATGGCGGTTCCCTCGCTGGCGATTAACCTGCTCAGCTCGAATTTCCAGATGTATAGCGGGCTATTTCAGTATAATGCCGAGATTGTGCCCATCCTGATCTTTTCGACGATTGAAGCTATCGTGCTGATCTTGTGGCTGGTTTCGTTGATTGCCGCTCGTTGGCGAGCCAGGCAGCAAACGCCTGCGGTGGAAATGGCAGCGCCTGCCCAGTCCTGGCGCTTTGCACGCGTTGTTCATGGCGGAGTGTTGGTAGTGCTGCTGGGGCTGATTCTCTTCTCGACGCTGCGCTGGGATGACGATTTTCACGGACAACTGCCGTTTTCGAAGGGATTCGCCTGGCCCACTATTTCTACTCATCTCACTTTAGCTAATGACTTCATTAGTAAGATTCCGGCTGATGCCTCTGTTTCTGCTCAAACGCATCTGGTGACGCATCTCAGTCATCGGGCCAAGATCTATCTCTTTCCCTATGGAGCCGATAGCGCCGATTATGTGTTGCTGGATGTCACTAGCGATATCTATCCCTACAGCGTACCTCGTGATTATGTCAATGCCGTTAAAAAGGTGCTGTTTAGTGGAAATTATGGCCTCGTAGCGGCACAGAATGGGTATTTATTGCTCAAACGTGGCCTTCCTCCGCCAGGGGTCGCCTCGTCCTCGATTGCTCCATCGGGGCAGGATCTCGAAAATTCGTTAACGTCGCTGGGGGCGAACTTGCCGGACAGTTTTTGCTCCTATATCTATGCTTCATCGGCTGCGGTTCCCAATCGGCTTCAGGCGACGTTTGGCGGGCAAGGGGATAGCATCAATTTGATCGGCTTCAATGTGGACGCCAACAACACAGGCAAGACCTTTAGCCGCAACGACGGACGGATGACGATAACGACGTACTGGCAGGTGAACAAGCCGATAACCACACCTCTGCAAATGATAGTATTGCTGCGTACCAACGATGGTAAAGAATATTTTGTGAACAACGATGTTCCGGCCTTTTCTTTGTGCCAGACCACTGGCTGGAAGCCTGGTATGATTGTGCAAACAACAACTGAAACATTTAGCTTACAAAACTCAAGTGTACCAAATGGGCTAGCATATATGTCCATAGCCCTTTTACCTCTCGCACAATCATCTAGTACAATAATGAATGTTGCGGCTCGGCTTCCTTTACATGTGGTGAGTGCGTCGGGTCCGGTCATCGCTACTCAGGGTACCAATGCCTTGCAGTTGATGCCAATAACCATCGTCAAGTAATATTTAGCGTATGCGGCACGAACAACAAAACGAAAGAGGATGTAGTGATGGGCACTTATTTAGGTCAACTTCCGCCCGCCGAGATCGCCCGGCTAAAAGCTGAGTTAGCTGAGACGCTGATTGCTAATTTCTGCTATCCACGCTTTTTTGATCATCGTAGCGAGTCGTTGCGGATGCGCCCTGTTGATCGCGCCAAGCGTCAGGAAGTCTGGCTTTACCTCAGTTCTTTCGATTTTACCTC
>DASTZT010000301.1:0-6006 GCA_035764225.1 Ktedonobacteraceae bacterium | reverse complement strand
CGCCAGGGCTTGTGATGGCCGTAAAGCTCACCATCGGTAGCTACCAGAGTCAGCTGGGCTTCCCCAGATTCTACCTTGCTCTGCGCCAGCTGCTCTGGCAGGTAGTGAGCGGCGAAAGCATCCGCGTCATTGGTAGTATTCCAGTCGAAGGAAACGCCACCTGAGAGCGGAGCGTTGTAGAAAAAAACGGTGATATTGCGCCCATTGCGCAACGGCACAATGTACGGCTCTGTCGGATCAATCGACTCGGCGGCCTGCCAGGGAGCAAGGATGGTGTAGGTGATACCACACTGCGCCATCAGATCCAGGCTCTCTAGATCCATCGCGGTTTCCGCCAGCCAGAGACCATGAGCCTCATGTCCGTAACGATGGCGAAAATCTTGCAAGCCCCATACAATCTGGGTGTACTTATCACGAGAGGTCGCTAAAGGCAGAATGGTATGGTTATACGCCTGCGCCATCGCATTGCCAACATGATAACGCTGCCGATGATGCTGGTCCGCCATCACAATTTGTTGATAGACATCGGGATGGGCCTTTTCCAACCATGCAGCCAGCGTTGGTCCAAGATCGTAGCTAATGGCCTCAAAATTGCCTTCTTCCGCATTGGGCCGATAGCACTCAGAGGTGATTTTTTCGTTGTAGTTGGCAAACGGAGTAGCTCCAGGCTCTACAGGTACAATGTTGGTAAATGGTTCCTCTCGTGGCGGTTGATAAAAATGACCGTGCATGCAGAGGTAGACCTGGCTCATTTTTGAGCTGCCAGAGGACTCGTCAGGGAGAATCTGTTCAAGCATAAATCCATCCTCATTGGTAGACAGCAAAACAGCACCGTGTACCAGAACGGAAGCAAATCCTACACCTGGTAAAACACTGAAGCAGAACTATTTATTCCAGAGCATATATATAGATGAGGAACATGTCAACCCTGTACATTTTTCCTGAACAACGGTGGTGAATATCCAGTTTTGCTCATACTATCTTCCAGGTCTGTGCTGAAGCAAGGGCCTTTAGAGTTGCAAACCTGGGGATATGTCAAAGCATATCCCCATTACTGCTGTCAGGCGCTGATGCCTCCTTGCGCACCGGCAGGGCAGGGGCAAGCCCAGCCCCTACAATCTTCACGCGCTGATGCCTCCTTGCGCACTCATCATGAACTCTTCGTATGCTTCGCGCAATTTGGGATAGCGCAGCAGGAAGAGGCCTGCGTACTCCTGAGAGAGCGGGCGCGGCTGACGCAGCAGGCGCATATTGACTTCCTTGAGCAAGCGATTGCCCTTCTTGCCATTGCACAATTTGCACGATGCCACAAGATTTTCCCAGGTGCTCTGTCCGCCACGCGAGCGGGGAATGATATGGTCAAGGGTTAGATCGCGGCCACGCTTGCCACAATACTGGCAGGTCTCGTCATCACGCAGCAGAATATTCGATCTTGTCGGCTGCAAGGCAACGCGAGGTACCCGAACATTGGCTAGTAACTGCACAATTACGGGGCGCTCCAGTTCAAGGCGACGTGCCTGAATACTTTCCTCGATCAGCTCACGCACCTTCTCATCGAGAAACGTCACTTTCCGCTTAGAAAGCAAAACGATGAGACGACGCTCCGGGATGACCGAGAGAGGCTGTAGGGAGGAATTCAGTACAAGAACAGGCATGAATTATTTACCTTCCTCTCTGTCAGAGCCGATAACAGTTGCGGACAGCGAGGACGATAACTGAAGCTTTGTGAAAGATGCGTCGCTTCAGCCTCTACCGCGCCTGCAACGACCAGATGGATAAGGATGGAGGTATCTTGCACGTCCAGGCGAGTCAGGTACCGCAAGAGAGTCACCATCCAGCTCATGTATAGTAAACGGCAAATTTGGTATTTCCGATGTACTAAACATATTGCACGACGTTATCAGACGACAGGCTGCTAAGGCAGTTGCGTGGATCTGATAGCCGTGCATTGCTGGAAACTCCTTTGTACCTGTTAATAGAGATGTAACACACACTTTTCGTTGTCCTGATGCGGAACAACTCTGGACCCTTGAACAGGGAGTATGTGTTATCCTGGTCGGGGTGAGAGGACTTGAACCTCCGACCTCAGCGTCCCGAACGCTGCGCGCTAGCCGACTGCGCTACACCCCGGTCTGATTATCATGCAAGCCTACTCGCTGCACTTATCCAATGAGCCGAGCATCGCCTTTCCGCTAGTTCCAGGCATTTACTCTGCTCATGCCTAGTATAGCATAACTTGCAGATTTTTGACAATAGGGAAACGCACCAAACAATTAGTGCTTCATTGCAACATTTCTTTCACCACTCTGTCCGCCAGTTCTAATGAGTAGTTCTGCCCCCGGTCGTGTGGATAGACCTGGAACATATTCGCCATCCAGAGACCTTCCAGGGGGGTACGTAGAGGGGGAATATGTTGCTGATATTCGGTTGTCACGATAGGTTGAGCAAAAGGCGCTTTAAAAACCCAGCTCTCTTGAATCCATGAGGGTTGGAACGCAGGAACGATCCGCTGGATATGCGGCACGAATTCAGCGATTACAGCTTCCTTGCTCATCGTAAAAAGCGGATCGTTCATCGCTCGATAATTGCCGAAGTAAGCCAGATGCCTTCCCCCATATTCGTTAGGAGAGCGAAAATTCGTATGCTCCACCATAGCCATAAAGGGGTAGCCACTATCGCAAATATTGATCCAGTAACAACTCTCGGTCAGTTGGCGATCCAGGGAGAGAATCAGGCAGTGCGCACCATAAGCCTGGCCCCAATCGTACTTCGCCCGGTAATCGTCGGGGAGCGCAGGCGCAAGGCGACAGGTGAGGCGCGTTGGTAGAGTGGAGATCACACGGTCGAACATCCACACTCCCTGAGCAGTCTTGACGCTCCAACGTCCATCAGCCTGTTCCACCTGCTCTACGCGGGTACCGAGCAGCACTTTGCCCCCCTGCTGGCCGATGCGTTCCACCAGCCGTTCATAGACGAGCTGGAAACCTCCGCGCAGATAGCCGAGTTGCGTGGTCCGATCATGGAAGCGTGCCCAGAACCAGGGCAGGGCAATTTGATCGTAGAGCGGGCCAAATTTGCCGATAAATAACGGCTCAAATAACATCTCGTAAGGACGTTTGCCCATCCAGCGCCGTAGCCAGGGATCGGCAGTTTTTCCCTCCATCGGTCCTGGTCCGCTAAATTTCAGGAAGGCCGCCACTGCCGCCACGCGCAACCGCTCATCAATACGCCAGGGCTTGAAGCGCAACAGGGAAAGCGGCGAATCTAGTTGATGGAGCTGGCCTCCTATCAAGCTGACGGTCCGAGGTCGCAACCATTCCAGGCGCTCGCCCAGCCCCAGCTCCTCTATCACGCTGATCGCCATTTTATCGGTACGGAAAAGGTGATGATAGAATTTTTCCAGCCAGGCACCGTCGATTTGAAAGCCTGCTGCCAGCCCGCCTGCCTCCTGCTCCTGCTCAAAAACTATCACCGATTGACCAGCCTGAGCCAGCCGATAGGCTGCCATCAGTCCCAATGCTCCACCGCCGAGGACCGCGTATTCCATGTCCATTTCCTTATTATCTGGTACAATGATGCCTACTGATTTTTGTCCATTCTAACACAACAGCAGCAGGAATGATATTGCTTTTTTGCGCCTGGCTCTGCCCGCAGCCAGCAAGAAACCCGCACTTTCGTACCGACTCGATTCTATCGCGTCCGATTTATCGCCCGACCTCGCCTCCGAACAAAGCGAGAAATCAACATCCCCCACAGGGCAAGCGCGAGGCCCCCTCCCCATTTCCCCTCATCCCCTTGCCCCTACCTCATCCGTTCACCATTGCGCTTCCCGCTCCATCATGATTTTTGTGGAGGATACGACATCGTGGGGGAACCGGTAGGGGCAAGGGGCGGGGTGATGGGCGGATGGGGCCTCGCGCTTGCCCTCCTCGCCCTGCTAGTTCTCTCAGGAACATAGATTAGCAAGAACAACGGGAAGGACGGCCAATAAATTGGACGCGCTGAAGCGAGTTGGTACGACGGGGTGTTGAGATCTAAAAAGGGATACCCTCTATTCAAGGATATCCCTGTTGTGCTATTTACTCAGATGGGGCCTCAAATGGCGCGGGTGGTACCCTCACAGCGGGATACGGTTGTGTGCTGGCAATGCTCATTTCCTGCTCTTCCGTTAGCGACGAAAAAGGAGGAGGAGGAGGAGATGCGAGCGTTGCACTTTGCGGTGGCGTCACGACTCCCGTTGGAGGCTCGCTGAAAGACGCTACCACGTCGATTGAAGAGTTATTGAAGGGTGCCATTACGAACTCGGATGGCCCTCCCACAGGTTGCATAGCAGGTACTGGTTGCGCTACTGCCTGCCACGTTGCGGCCTGTGCCACCGGCATAGCAGGTTCAATTGCGCTGGATGGGTTTTTCTTTCTGCGTGCCGCAAAGATCGCTACGATGATGAGCAGCAGAAGCACCGCAGCTCCTCCCACAATGGCCCAGGTGTAGTCCGGGCCGGTGGGCTGTGGCAGTTGCTCATCGTTGGCCTGAGACTGCGCGTAGAGCATATAAGATTTTACCGCCTGGAAATTTGCGTAATGAAGCATCATCTGCCTGAGTTCTTGCTCTGCCTTATGCCAGTGACCAGGGGCCGTTGAGGCATAATCATTGAACGCCTGCCGCCAGGCATTTGAAAATGCTCCTGGCCTTGTATCTACCGGGACTTGCTGTATTAACGTGCGGGCGCTATTGCTGGCTTGAAGGAAGCTAGAACCGGTCGGGCTGCTTTTCGGCAAGAAAAAGCTGACAACTCCTACAATATTGCCGTTGCTATCTAACGCTGGTCCACCGCTATCGCCGTTCTCCACATTGCCCCCAACCTGAATCACAGCCGCGCCTTCGTCGGTTTTCTTGATCGAGCTGACGTAGACTTTATTGACCGATGAGGTAAGCACCTGCGTCGGATCGCCCTTTACACTCACATCACCGTTACCAGGGAAGCCAATGATGACCAGCTCATCCTGTTGCTCGATATTGCTGGAATTGCTGAGAGAGACGCTGGGCGTATCGTCCATATTCACATGAACGATGGCTACGTCCTCGTCGTTGACGGAACTCTCTTGCTCAATAGTAATCGGGGCATGCAGATCCGAAGATACAGTACTCATACTGCTGGCACTTAATGGACCGGTATAATCGGTGCTAAAAAATGCCTCGCTTACCGCCTGATTATAGCGCGTCTCGGACCGAAAGAAACCGCTATCCAGCGCCCCAACAACATCAGATGCAGTATACGGCGGATCAACGGTAAAATGTTGATTGACATATTTCGCGATATCCGAGGCCGCCGTCTCAAAAAGGAAGCTATCCATCTCCTGATCGTGAGGAGGCCTGACAACGTGGTCAGCAGTCAAGATATCGCCATGCGAGGAGATAAACGTCCCGCTACCGGATAATTCCAGTTTATAAGTACCACCACCTTGTGGGAAGTTCGCGCTCTGGGTGCTGTTAAAATGCACCGTCAAGCTCCCGCCTAGCGTGGTAATGATGCGGACTATCGCGGGCTTCGCGATATCTACGGCACGCACTACCGGATTCGTGATATTTCCTCCAGGAACTCCATCCGCTCGCGCCGTGTGGGAACTCATAACGATGCCAGACACGCTCAACAGTACAAATCCCAGTGCCAGCATTGTTCGCAGTAGCCATTGCCTCAGATAAAATGATCTTTGCATACAGTTCGTTTTTTTCAATTCGACCTTCTTCTCCCTGTTGTAAAAAATTGGGTAGTTGACAATGAGATAGTCACAAAACAAAGCATACCTAAGTAAGGCTGGATAATACGGTAACAATAATATGTGCGCCTGACCTGGTATTTCAAGCGTATGGCCTTTTACGCTCATTGATGCTTTTAATATACTTGTGTACATTACATCATACCGTATTATCCGCTTCTTGTCTATTGTTCGGCTATCGGATGGATAAATTTACCATCCAATAATCCGGCATCATCTCATCAATCGT